>JAOZIG010000100.1:0-15352 GCA_026014515.1 Candidatus Bathyarchaeota archaeon
TTTTACTACACGTATGCTATGCACGTTTTCCTGAACAACACTGTTGAGCCGGTCCGCTATCGACAGACGCGCAAACGTCTACGCGGAGAAACGCAACGACAAAAAGATATTCATTGATGCCGATAACCTCGGATTCAGCGGATACTTTGAAGATGATACATATTACCCTGTACGGGGAAGAGCGTGGCGTGGCAGAAACCTAGCAGCATTGAATGTCGCGGCAAAGAAAACCATGGATTACATTGGCGTAGAAGGCGGTGCAAACCTCAAGGTACGCAGTATGATACCCATAGCCGTGGGGCTAGGTAGCAGCGCAGCTATCTGTGTAGCAACAGTTGCAGCCATGGAAAGACTATTTGACGCTAACCTGAAGCAAGAGGAAATATCAAACCTAGCTTTTGAAGGTGAGACCATAATCCACGGTAAACCCAGTGGAGTCGATAACAATGTCTCTACATTCGCTGGTGTAATGAGCTATGACAAGGAAAACGGCATCAAACGCCATAAACTAGATCACGATATACCCTTCATCATCGGGAACAGCAAGAAAAAACGCTCCACACGCAAAATGGTGGAAAACGTTGCAGCCCTCAAAGAACGAAACCCAGAGGAAATGAACAAGATACTAGACTCCATGGGCATGATAGCAGAATCTGGACTTGACTCATTAATGAAGGCAGATATCAATCGAGTAGGAGACCTAATGGACCTAAACCATGGGCTACTATCCGCAATAGGCGTCTCAACGATGAAACTTGAGATACTCTGTCACACATCAAGAAACAACGGTGCCTTAGGTGCTAAACTCACAGGAGCCGGAGGCGGAGGCTGCATGATCGCTTTAGCTGAGGAGCCTGATATCCCTGATATTGAGCGCGCCATCAGACGGAGAAAAAGTGATTCCTACAGGGTTTCATTGACTGATCGCGGCGTTGAGAGCAAGTGGGTTGAAGAGGAAAATGCAGATTCTTAAACTCGGTGGAAGCGTAATCACCCACAAGGACGAGTATTTTTCACCACATACAGAAAACATCAAACGCCTCGCACAGGAAATATCAGCAACAAAAAAACCCTTAATCATTGTTCACGGTGCGGGGAGCTTTGGTCACCCCGTAGCAAAGAAATACAATATCTCAGACGGATTAAAAACAAGCGAACAACTTGTCGGGTTCAGCGAGACCCATCAATCAATGACCCGCCTCAACCAGATAATAGTAGATACATTACTTGAAGCTGGGGTTCCCGCCTTTGGAATCAGCGCCTCATCTATGCTTGTAACCAAGAATAGAAGACTTGTTGACATAGACATGAGTATAATCAAAGGCTGTCTGAAGCTTGGACTCGTTCCAGTGATGTACGGTGATGCTGTGCTTGATACTGAACAAGGGTTCGCTATCCTCTCAGGTGACCAGTTGATAGTCAGACTTGCAATAGACCTAGAAGCAGAACGCATTATCTTCGGCTCGGATGTAGATGGGATATACACAGCTAACCCCAAACTGGACCCAAACGCAAAGCTAATCGAACTAGTTTCTCTAAGTCACATAACAGCCGAGGTTGGAGGCGCCACTAACACTGATGTTACTGGTGGTATGCTTGGTAAGCTCAAGGAGGCGGAGGAAGCTGTTGAAGCTGGCGCTGAGGTTGTTTTCCTTAACGCTAACGCTGAGAACAGGGTGAAAACGGCTCTTTTAGGGGAAAAAGTAATGGGCACCCTTCTCACATTGTAGTTCCATGAGTGGGATAGAAAAGCGCAAACTACGGCATATCCGTGTAAGCCTTGAAGAAGAAGTAGAGACCGATATCGCTACAGGCTTCGAGGACATCAGACTAATCCACAGAGCACTACCAGAAATAGACCTAGATGAAGTATCAACCGAGACCACATTCTACGGTAAAAAACTAGCAGCCCCACTCATCATAAGCGCCATCACCGGCGGAACAGACGAAGCCAAAGAGATCAACTCTGTGCTCGCTGAAGTAGCTGAAGAGAAGAAAATAGGAATCAGTGTTGGCAGTCAGAGGATAGCAGTAGCTCAACCTGAAACCGTACCCACATTCAGCATAGTGCGCGAGAAAGCTCCTACTACATTCGTGATGGGGAATCTAGGATGTCCACAACTCAGCCTAGGCTGGGGCGTGGATGAAGCCCAGAAATGTATTGATATGATCAAGGCTGATGCATTGGCTCTTCACATGAATCCATTGCAGGAAGCAGTACAGGTTGACGGTGACACCAAATATCGCGGTGTCTTTGAGAAGATAACTGACCTAAGTAAGAATCTCAAAACTCCCCTCATCATGAAAGAGACTGGAGCAGGAATAGCGTGGGAAGATGCAGCCAAGATGCAGCATTCAGGAGCATCAGGGCTTGAGATCAGCGGCGTTGGGGGCACATCATGGAGCGCAGTAGAATACCACATCGCCAAAGAGGTTGGCAAGAAAGACATGGAGTATCTTGGTGGAGCCCTATGGAACTGGGGAATACCCACTGCCATTAGCGTAATCGAGACTACACAGAAAACCAGCCTCAGTGTAATCTCCAGCGGAGGCATCAGGACCGGCGTGGAAATAGTGAAATCACTAGCCCTTGGCGCCGATATGGGTGGTATGGCTAAGCCTTTCCTAGAGAAAGCCGTGAAGGGGCCAGAGGCGCTGAGTCAGTATGTTGATGATATAATCCGTGAGATCCGGGTTGCCATGTTCCTTGTTGGAGCAAGAAACATTGATGATCTGAGCAAAGTTCCTGTTTTAGTGATGGGTAAAACAGCTGATTGGCTGCGCCTAAGAGGTATCAATATTGATGGATACGCGAAAAGGGTATAGAATAGTTTAAGTTTCATACGTCTTGTGTATCCATGAAATGTCTGAGGCTCAAATAATACAGAAAAACCTCATTGAAACCACGGCACCAGTAAATGAGTTCATAGCAAATATATTACAAGACAAGAAACCCGCACAAATATACCAGGCAAGCAGACACCTCATCGAAGCCGGTGGAAAACGACTCCGCCCATTCCTTGCTATCAAAGCATGTGAAGCAGCAGGAGGTAACTCCAAGGATGCCATACCATTCGCGGCAGCGGTTGAGATTCTTCATAACTTCACACTCGTTCATGATGACGTAATGGACCATGACTCATTGAGACGCGGAAAACCCACGGTCCACACAAAGTATGGAGAACCCATGGCGATACTTGCCGGCGATATGCTCTTTGCAAAAGTCTATCAATCTGTGCTTGATTACGCTCCAGCCCATATATCCTCAGAAGACGTCGTATATGCGCTTCAAAAACTCACAGACGCAATAATCACATTATGCGAGGGACAGGTACTTGACATCAGCTTCCCAAAAGCCACAGACGTATCAGAAGAAGACTATCTCTTCATGATTGGTGGCAAGACAAGCGCCCTCTTCAAAGCATGCGCAGAAGTAGGGGCAATAGCTGCAGGAGCCCAGACCGAAGTAGTAGATTCACTGGGCAAGTTCGCGTGGGACGCAGGCATCACATTCCAGATAATCGACGATATACTGGGCGTCACAGCCGACGAAAAGACCCTCGGTAAACCCGTTGGCAGCGATATCAGGGAAGGAAAGAAGACAATTATCATGATCCATGCCCTGAAACACGCAGATGAGACCCAGAAAAAGACTCTGCTTGAGGCTATGAAAGGCGAGGAAGCTACTCATGAGGAGATCGAGGCTGCTGTAGAGGTTCTCAAAGACATTGGTTCTATCGAATACGCCAAAAAACAAGCCGAGAAATATCTAGAGACCGCATTCGAGAGTCTTAACATTGTTAAAAACTCAGATGCCAAGAGCCAGCTAATTTCTCTTGTCAATTATTTTGTACAGCGCGAGTATTAGAGAAAGGAATAATAGCTATCCCCTATCTATTCATCGAGACCAAAAGTGTCCATAGATGAAGAAGAAATAATGGCTGGTACTTTAAAGTACGCAGCTTATAATGCATCACAGCATGATGGAGTAGCTCAAGCTGGTTCTGTTGTTGGAAAGCTGTTAGCTGAGTTCCCAGAGTATAAGGTAAGTGTTAAGGATGTTATTCCGATTATCAACAAAGGAGTTGCTGAAGTAAACAATTGGGCACTTGAACGACAGCAACAATTTATTGAGAAAAACTACCCAGAACTACTTGAGACAAAAAAGATCGAAGAGGCGCCAAAGACATTGCCCCCACTTGAGAACATCGATGAGTGGCCAGTTGTTAAAACAAGGTTCGCTCCGAACCCAGACGGTGCCTTGCATCTTGGCTCAGCGGAGCCTATAACCTTCTGTGATGAGTACGCCAAGATGTACAATGGTCACTTTATTCTAAGATATGAAGATACGAGCGCAGAGGTCAAGCCGCCGATCCCAGAGATGTATGATGCCATTATAGAAGACCTTGAGTGGCTCGGAGTCAAGATAGACGAGAAATATATCCAATCAGACAGGGTTGAACTCTATTACGAGTACGCTGAACAAGTACTTCGTGAGGGAAACGCCTACGTCTGCACCTGTGAAGTAGAGACATTCAGAGAGCTATACATGAACAAACAGGCTTGCCCATGCCGAGAACTAGACCCAGAGGAACAGCTAGCGCGATGGAACAAGATGCTCGACGGCACATATGCGCAAGGCGAAGCCGTAGTCAGGATCAAAACAGATCTACAAGACCCCAACCCAGCGGTAAGAGACTGGCCTGCCCTCAGAATTAGTGAGGCATGGCACCCACGAATGGAGAACAAGTACCGTGTATGGCCTCTATACAACTTCAGCTGTGGAATAGATGATGCCTTGATGGGTGTCTCACATATCATCCGTGGAAAAGAGCATGACGTAAACACCACTCGACAGAGGTGGCTGCAGAAACACCTAGGATGGAAAGTACCAGAGATAATCAACGTAGGAAGACTCGGTCTTGAAGCAGGGATACTCAGTAAATCTAAGATGCGCGCAGGGATAGAAGATGGTACTTATAGTGGATGGGATGACCCGAGACTAGGTACACTTAGGGCACTTAGGAAAAGGGGTATCCAGCCTGAAGCCATCAGAAACATAATGATCCATGTTGGGCCAAAGCCAGTGAATGTATCAATTAGCTGGGATAACTTCGCAGCTGAGAACAGACAAATCATTGAGCCGATAAGCAACAGGTACAGTTTCGTCCAAGACCCGATAAAACTCACAGTCAATAATGTAAAGAAGACTATCACAGCTAAGCTACCGGTGCATCCTGATTATCCTGAACGGGGAAATCGAGTGCATGTGTTGAATCCCATTGATGCCTCTATTCACCTGTACCTTTCAGGAAACGATCTGGATAGAATTGAAACAGGAAAACTAGTGCGTCTAATGGGAATAGCAAACGTCATGATAACCTCAGTGGGTGACGAGATAACAGCCGAGTATCACTCAGAGGATTACCAGATCGCCCGAGATAAAGAGGCACCATTCCTAAACTGGTTGCCTTTTGAGGGAGGCGTTGAAGCCAAGATAATCATGCCAGACGCATTAGAGGCATTGGGACTTGCTGAGGCTAGTGTCAACGAGATGAAACCTGATGATATGTTCCAGTTTGAGCGCTTCGGGTACTGCCGCGTAGAGCAGGGTAAGCCTTTCGTGGCTTATTTCGCCCACAACTAAAATTACATTTTCTTGTTAACTAACGATACGTTTAATAAAGAACATAGTGGTAAGGCTATGTACCATTTACAGAGGGAAATGAAATGTCCGGAGATGTAGATCCTTCGAAGCCCTTCTACGTAAGGTTCGAAGTACCAAAAGAAGTCGCTGAAGCGGCTCTAGAAGCACTAAAGATTGCAACAGAAACAGGCAAGATCAGAAAGGGAACAAACGAGGCCACCAAATCCATAGAGAGGGGCAAAGCCAAGCTCGTACTCATAGCGGAGGATGTCCAGCCACCAGAAATCGTGGCACACCTACCACTACTATGTGAGGAGAGGAAGGCAACATTCGTGTATATTCCAACAAAAGAAGACATCGGCGGAGCACTAGGAATCAGCGTTGGCTCATCAGCAGCAGCCATCGAGGAGTCCGGTGACGCCGAGAGCCTTATTGCTGAGATTGTCTCAAAAGTAAACGAGTTAGTGAAGTAAAATGAGTCAAGACTCTGATCTTCTTACGCCATCAACCGTTATCCAGATACTGGGTAGAACCGGGTTAACCGGTGAGGTTATGCAAGTGAGAGTCAGGATTGACGACGGCAGAGACAAAGGACGTATTATCACACGCAACGTCAAGGGACCAGTAAGGATCGATGATATCCTGCTGCTACGCGAGACAGAGCGTGAGGCGAGGAAGATCCGATAGGTGAACCATGATGCCAGACGTCCACAAGTGTAGTTTCTGCGGAACTGAGATTGCTCCCGGTACGGGGATGAATTTTGTCCGCCGTGACGGTAGAGTTCTCAGGTTTTGCTCTAACAAGTGCAAGAAGAGTGCAATTGACCTCAAGCGTGATCCACGCAAATTCAAGTGGACCGAGGCTTGGAGTCTAAGACAGAGAAGATAATCCTACTCTAAAATTATCTTATTTTATTTTTTAATCTACCCAAGACGCACTATTGTTATCAGGGTTTCTATGCTTTACCATACACTATAGGTAATGCATATATCTCCCGAATCGATCATGATCTTCACGGGGAAACATGAGCATAAACATCCCCGAACATCTGAAAAAATTCTGCGTTGTCTCCGATGATGGCACAATAATAGATCGATTCAAGTGTCCTGTGCCCGGTTGCGAGTATAAGACTCGTCTTGGTCCGGGTGCTGTTCGTATGCATATTCTGATTAAAGCCGATCCAAAAAGTGAGACTCGGTATAGTCCTGACCACGAAGAGTACTTCAAGCAATATGAATCAGAGCTAACGCTAGACACGGTACGTGACCTCGCGAGAATCCCATACAGACCAGTGTCTTACAAGAAAGAGTAAACTTCTCCATCTTTTTTCATCGTCAAATCTTTAAGTCTGATATGTGTTTCGTCTAGCCATGTATCAAGAGACACTTGTAATCTTGAAGCCTGATGCCTTGGAGCAGAACAAGGCTGGCAGTATAATCAAATATTATGAGGACGCTGGGTTGAAGATTCTGGATATGCGTTTCTACACGAAGGTAGAGCTAGACCAGTTACGGACACACTACCCAGACTCAATGGCATTATCGATTGGAAAGAAAGCAAAAGCCGCAGTACCAAGCATAACCGACCCAGAAGCGCACGGTATGAAGGTCCTTACAGCTCTGAGAAACTATTTCAGCCGTGGACCTGTGCTCGCCATAAAATTAGGCGGAGAAGACGCCATCAAAGAAGTAAGAAGAATCACTGGATACACGGACCCATCAACAGCCGAGAAAGGCACCATCAGAGGTGATCTTGGTGTTGACTCGATAGCGAAGAGTACTGATGAAGGTCGAGCTGTGGAAAATCTGGTTCATGCCTCTGGGAACCCAGAGGAAGCAGAAGCCGAGCTAAAGCTCTGGCTATAGCTATCTTTCTCTTTTTCCTTCGATAAAGTCCTCGACCCATCTGTGGGCTTCATCATCAGGCACTTGTACTGGTGGATGCTTGAAGCTGTAGCTACTGATGCCCAGTAATTGCCCACTGATGCCTCTATCAAGAGCAATCTTTGTGGCGCGAATTGCGTCAATGACTACGCCTGCACTGTTGGGGCTGTCGTTGACAACCAGCTTCGCATCAAAGGTGATGGGTAGGTTTCCAAAGCTGTGACTGTTAATCCTGATATAGCAAACCTTGTGGTCCTCTAGGAATGGTACATAGTCGCTTGGACCGATCCTTGTAGGAACCTTGTATGGGATCAGGCTCTGAACCGCCTCAGTCTTGCTGACACGCTTGGTCTGCAGCCTGTTCTCTACTGTCATGTTCTCAAAGTCAGTGTTTCCACCAATGTTCAACTGATATGTGGAATCCAATACCACTCCTCTATCATAGAACAGTCTTGAGACTACCCTGTGAAGAATCGTCGCACCTACTTGACTCTTGATGTCATCACCCGCAACTGGTAATCCGGCGTCTTCAAACTTTTTTGCCCACTCTGGTTTACTAGCGATAAACTCAGGGATACAGTTGACAAAACCACATCCTGCGTCAAGTGCACACTGGGCATAGTATTCTGTTGCTTTGGCGCTACCGACTGGGAGATAGTTTACCAACATGTCTGCTCTGGTGTCTTTGAGTACCTGTGTTACATCAACTGGTTCAATGGATTTGTCCGCTCGGAAGCTCTCATACATATGAGGCGCTACACCGTCCATGATGGGACCCGCTTGAACAATAACTCCCGTTTTCGGTACATCAGAAAACTTTGCTACGTTGTTCGGAGGCGCCCACATGGCTTCTGATAGGTCTTTTCCGATCTTTTCCTTGTTTACCTCGAAGGCTGCTACGAACTCAACGTCACTGATATGATAGTCTCCGAAGTATGCGTGCATGACTCCGGGGATTACCTCGTCTCTTTTAGCGTCCTTGTAGTACTCGACGCCTTGAATCAGGGCTGATGCGCAGTTCCCAACGCCAGCGATAGCGACTCTAATGCCCATTTATTCACTGTCCTAAACAAAAGATGTCCCTTCCCAGACCCTAAAAGGCTTTCCGCCTACATCCATCTGTGTATATATTGGTTATCTTCCTCTATGAGTCGGGTCATGAGTTTAACCGTCTGAGCTGGTGTGAGTCTGCACTGTAAACCATCAAGAAAACGTAGTTTGCTATAGGGGCGATCCATTTTCATTACTCGGCCCCATTTTACTTCTACCTGCGCTGGGTAGTTTCTACCCGATGCGAGGAATGCATAGGGGTCTAGGTTTAGCTGTGATTTTCGTGTGGCTGTGAATGGTCCGTAGAGGGTTCCTGTGTTTAGGTTGATGAGAAATATGGGGTCTCCTCTGCGTATTTTCCTTACCTTTTCCCAGTGTTTGTAAGTGTTCCCGAATAATGCTTTCTGGAAACACTCGTCTATTGTCTGGTTGCTACAATAGAAGATATAACTCACAATTCTCTTTTCCTCATCTCTTCATATATTAATTGTTATTTTATTCTGAATCTATTTTATCCTCTCAGCTATCTCAAGAATCCTATAGGTCATCCATGGCGAAGCTTCTTTTTTCTGTCCAAAGCTCCAATCGCTCCAAGCTTTGTAAACTGATTCAGGAATGAAGCCTCCTTCTTCCAGTTGTTTATCCCGGATTATACTCCACATCTCCCAGAACTCATCATACTCCCGTGCATAGGGATAGTGGCTTAGTACCTCTACTACATGGAGTACATCAAACCAAACGTTAGGATACTTGAGTTTCTTGAACGTGGTTCCTATGCCAAACATATAGATTTTTTTCCCATCTCGGTTCTCCCAGTGTAGTATATGTGAATCTATCCCGTTTTGTACTGCTTCTGTTTCTTTGTACTGGCTTAAGCTCAGTGCTTTCAATGTGATGAGATTGGCGTATGGGCAATGATCGTCTTTTTTTCCGGGGCCTCTAAACTTTGGATTGTTTCCTTTGCATCGCCACCCATTGTTTTCTGATAACCATACCAGCATTCTTGTTGCTTCTCTGATTTTCTCGTCATCTATGCCAAATTTTTGAAGAGCGTAAATAAGCACCGGTGTATCGCAGAGAAGCCACATCAATTCACCTGTACCTTTTCCTCCCCACCGTTCAGGAATCTCAAGCTTACTCTGAAATAATCCATCTTCTGAAATGTTCTGGAGAATAAGATTTGTTAACCCTTTGATCCATTCATCTCGTGTATCCAGTCCAAAATCAGCGAGTAACTCAATCTTGTGTATTGGATGTCCCGCGTCATTATGACGCTTAAGTGGAGGATCAGGCCATGTGATACATTCATCTATCAATGCCTGTATTCTAGGATCAGTTCTCAAAGCATCATATTCTGTTGCTGACTCTTTTCCCCTTAGCTTGTTGAAATTGTATATGACCCATGGTTCGGTGCATTGTTCTAGGTATGGTACTGGATCATAGTTGAGTGGAAGATCAGCCATAGGTTCTGATCGTTGTCTGTATGTAAAAACAAAACGATGGAGAAAATGGTGGGGAGATGGGTGAAACTAGTCGGTGCGTCTGTAGTATCCGGGTCTAGGCATGTAGATTGTGCCATCCTTCATTAAGACGCTTACTAGTCTTGCTCCCTCGCTTCTGTTGATGCCATAGTCTGTGCCAAGAGCCTCGTATAGGTCTGATTCCTTGACTGAGCCGCTGACACGCTCCATCTCACCTATTACTTGTAGAACCTTCTGTAACTGGTTCTGCAGGCTACGTGGCTTACCTGTATACAGGATGTCGATGTCTATCTGTCCTGTAGTTACGTCTATTCCTACCTGCTCTAGGCTCTTCTGCATCAGGTTCAGTACGCCCTCAGCGTCCTCGATAGTGATCTCTTCTCTGAGATGTGCACGAGCTCTTGCCTCTGCGAGTCTTACAAGGCTCTCAAGCTGTCTTGCCGTGATGGATACTGCTGAAGCTTCTCCACCTTCTACGCTGGCGTTTCTCATCTGAACATAAAAGCTCTGGAATCTCTCGATTACCTCGTCTGTGAGTCTTGGTTTGACTCGTTTAGCGTAACTGATGTATTTTCGCATCAACTGGAGATCCATTGGAGCAAGTGAGCTAGTGAGGTCTCTGTGTAATCCTAGGATGTGTCCAGCTATCTCGCCGTCAACAGTACTATCTGGAGTATCCCTCAAGATGAATATGATATCAAACCTGCTTAGCAGTGTGACAGGGAGAGTAATGTTCTGCGCGATGGTCTGATACGGGTTATATCGACCAAGAGTCGGGTTCGCTGCAGCAAGAATACTACATCTAGAGTTCAGGGTAGCAACGATACCACCTTTAGCGATGGGAACAATCTGTTGCTCCATAGCTGGGTGTATGGCACCACGGTCCTCTTCCCGCATCTTATCCATTTCGTCAATACAACAGACACCCTTGTCCGCTAGTACTAGTGCTCCTGCTTCTAGGACAAAGTTTCCTGTGCCCCCTTCCTTGACTACCGCTGCGGTGAGTCCTGCTGCTGTGCTTCCCCTGCCTGTGGTCATCAAGCCTCTTGGGGCTACTTTCGCAGCGAAGTTTAGCATCTGACTTTTTGCTGTTCCCGGATCTCCTACGAGGAGTACGTTGATGTCGCCCCTGATCTTAACATCTTCAAGGTCTTTCCCTACGCCACCTAATAGTAGGTAGAGGACTGCTTCCTTGATGTAGTCATTTCCATAAATGCTGGGGGCTATGCTTTTCAGTAGTTTCTGGTGGACGAATGGGTCTCTTGCAATCTCAAGTATCTCAGCTTCATCCTCTGCCGATAACTCTAGAAGCTCTGATTCTCTCCCGCTGACCTCACAGAAGCTAGCGTCAACTTGTAGATCGAATGTTCTTAGTTCTCCGCCTCGTCCATACCGGGGTATTATCCTGATGAACCCGGTAAGCGTAATTCTGTCACCGGGACGGGCAACATCGACAAGGTCATCCTTTAATTCTACGATAATTGAGCGTGGAAGTTGTCCTGGTGGCAGATCTTCTGGTCTTTCTTGGATCGTGACTAGTTGTTGATCGAGGAAAACTGATTCTTTGGGTACTAGCTCAAAGTTTTTCCTGTTATCACAGGCTAGGCATTTCTGAGGGCGTTGTAGTGTTTGTCCACTTTGTTCCACGTGGTTTAGTTCTCCACAGACTGGACACATGAATGTGGCTCGTGTAACCAATGGTGTGATTGATGATGCCCTTACTATGATACCGTGGATCATGACAAGTCGCCCGATGTTGTCTGATCCAAGTTTTCTGAGCTGGGTTTCTGCGGGCAGGTTCCGGTATCTTATGTTGATGCGTTTGAGGCTCTCAGCATAAATGGGGTCTCGTGTTCTGAGTTTGCTTCTGACTACTGTTGTGAATATTGATGTGTTGCCCTCTGGGTCGTCCATTATCAGTTGAGCTAAGTCCATGTCGAAGCTGTAGAGGTCCGTAAAGTCTATGATGAAGCTCTTTTCGCCTTTTACCGCTAACTCGCTGATTCGTTGGTCGTATTTGAAGACCCCGTTGTCATCAGTATAGTCTTCTATAAACTGAGTGAATGACTGTTCAACAGATTCCAGTCTAGCCACTGTCACTCCTCCGCCAACTCACGCATACTGTCACGCCAATCCGAGACTATGCGGTGAATCCTATCATATAGGTGAGTCTCCTCCGGTTGAAGTAGACGGGTGGGTGAATCTGCCTCAGCAGAGGCAAGACGAGCAATCCTGTTTATCCTACTCTCAAGAATATCTCTATACCTCGCCCTTAACCTATTCACATTAACTTCCGTATTCAGGTCCTCAGCAATCTTGAATGAGATGTAAGCCTTGGGATAGAACTCATCTGGAAGAGGAGTAGGTGGACCTGCTGGGTTGATACGTTCCTTAAAGTGAACCTGTGTCCACTCGTTTCCATCGAGAACCTCATCCACATATTCAATTAATCCATTACGTGCTAGTTCCCTTGCTACCCAGTAGAATGTGTTGAACTCCCTGTTTGCCTCAACTGCTTCCAGCTTGTATCCAACTGTCTCGATCTCAGGGATGTTCCTTACTGCTTTGCATCTTACAACATCATTTTCATAATCCAATCTGGGCGACCGGGAACTCATGGACGCTTTTACTTATTGACAATCTTATAGAACTATTCTCTACACTGATGAGAACGATTCAAGCTTAAATGAAGCCCTTTCCCCTTCAAAGTAATGCAATCAACATTCCACAACAGAGAAGGCATCAAAGAACTCGCAGACAAAATAAAAAAACTCCAAACAGACCCAAGAATCAGAAAAATGGTAGATGACCGCATGGAAGACTTCAGGGCTGTCCATGAGATGGATACCTACAAGTGGTACGAGGAAATGGTCTACTGCCTATTGACTGCTTTCGCAAGTGCAGTTATGGGTCAGAAATGTGTTGATGCATTATGTTGTGATAACACCTTACTAGAAGGAAACGAGGAAGACATTCGATCATGCCTCATTGATACAGGACACAGGTTCCCCAACAAAAGAGCCGAGTACATCCACAATACCCAGCACCTAGCCCCCACAATCAAGGAAACAATACAAGGCTTCAACAACAGCAAAGAAGCACGTGAATGGCTCGTAGAGAACATCAAAGGCTTCGGCTGGAAAGAAGCAAGCCACTACCTCAGAAACATCGGCTACTTCGACCTAGCCATCATAGACCGACACATAATCAATAACCTGCGCGAACACAAGATAATCGAACTAGACCCAAAGAAGGGACTTACAAAGAAACGATACTTGGTTGTAGAGAAGATACTAGACATAGTTGCTGACGAGCTTAACATGCAGCCCGGGGAACTAGACCTATACATGTGGTACCGAAAAACCGGTAAAGTTCTGAAATAAACACACATTTAGGCAACACAGCCACAAGTATCCAGTATGAAGGTCAAGATCAACGGCGAAACAGAGGACATCCTAGCCCTCTGGCGAGAAGACCACATTGTAAAGATGGTAGACCAACGAAAACTACCTCACAGCTTTGAGATAATCACACTAGAAAACCATCAAGAAACCGCCAAAGCGATAAAAACCATGGTTACCCGAGGCGCAGGAGCCATAGGAAACGCAGCTGCCTTTGGTATGGCTCAAGCAGCACTGGAAGCAGAGAACAAGCCCCTTGATGAGTTTATCAAATACATCAACGATGCGGCAAACACTATTAGAAAAACTCGTCCCACTGCAGCCAACTTGTTCAAAGCCGTTGATAAATGCCTTGAAGCAGGAGGTTGGGGAAATGTCTCTGTACGCGTTGATGCCATCGTGAATATGGCTGACGAGATTCTCAAACAGGATATGAAATCATCCAAGGAAATTGCTATAGCTGGAAACAAGTTAATCGAAGATGGGTTCAAGATTCTCACCCACTGTAATGCTGGAGCCCTCGCATATGTTGACCACGGTACTGCACTCGCTCCTATACGTGAAGCAGTGAAGGACGGAAAAGAGGTCTTTGTTTGGGTTGATGAGACTCGTCCAAGATGCCAAGGAGCTAGGATTACTGCTTGGGAGCTTGAACAAGAAGGTATACCCTATGCTTTGATTGCTGACAACGCCGCTGGACATTATATGCAGAAAGGCGAAGTTGACATGGTGATTGTTGGCGCGGACAGGATAGCAGTCAACGGTGATACCGCAAACAAGATCGGAACATACGAGAAAGCGGTTGTGGCTTCTGAAAACAAGATTCCCTTCTGGGTTGCCGCACCGGGAATGACGTTCGACCTTAAAACATCGACTGGCGCAGAAATTGAGATCGAAGAAAGAGAACCAGAAGAGGTTACTATGATGTGGGGAAAGGGAGACGATGGAAACCTCACAAGAATCAGAATTGCTGCAGAGGGAACCAAGGCACGAAACCCAGCGTTTGACATAACACCAAGCAAATATCTAGATGGATTCATCACTGAATATGGTTTGATTCAACGACCATTTAATGAAGGAATACTCTGGCTATATGGACAACCCGGGTTACCATCTGGATTCAAGTACCGTTGAGCCTAGTTCTCAATCACTACTTCTTGTGGTGGCTCATAGACGTAAAGACCAAGCAATATTGGACCATTTGAAAGGTTACCAAAAATCGGGACCTTGTTGATCTTTTCTGCCTCCATAATCTCAGCTACCTCTGTAAGTGTTGTATTATATCTTACCCAGATTAATGGCTCTGAGACTATCTCTTCAACAAGAACTGTGTGTGGGTCAAGCTTTTCATCGAGGACTCTTCTCTGAATGTCTCCATGTGTAAGAATGCCTATGGGTTCATCGCTGTCAGTGACAATCAAGGCATTGAGGTTAAAATATGACATAAGACTCTTTGCGGATGCAACGGTTCTATTTTTATGCACCTTCACAATGTCTTTTACTACGATTTTTTTAACCTCTACTGTCACTAAGCCCACCCAATTCACTGAAAACCATCTTTAATGTTATTGTTTGCGGAGCCCTAAGAGGGACCAAAAATATAGAGTATTCATATATGTGATTAATTGGCTAGGTCTGGCTAACCAAATCGCTTAAATTAATGTATGGCATGAGGTTGTGGTGTCCCGCCCGCCCTAGCTCAATGGCAGAGCATCCGGCTGTAGTCATCGCCCTGCGGGGCAGTGGCAGTCAGGCCATGAGCAGACACCGGAGGGTTGCAGGTTCAACTCCTGCGGGCGGGACCATTTTCCTCATATTCTCAAATAATGAATGGTAGTGTTTTTTAAGAAAAAATAACCTAGTTTACGCCCAGTTTAAGTAATTATAGT
>JAOZIG010000100.1:15362-22059 GCA_026014515.1 Candidatus Bathyarchaeota archaeon
TGTGTAAATATTATATATAATATCAATCACATCTAAACTGAGTTGAAAGCATGACAAAAAATATAGGAATGCTAGTTGTTGGCGTTGGCTTTGTGGGGGGCCAAGCCCACGCCCCTTCATTCAAAAAGATTGAAGGATCAAAACTCGTAGCACTTTGTGATATGGTTGAGGAAAGAGTAAAACCACTCGCAGAGAAACACGATGTTAAATATTATCTGAGCTTTGACAAAGCAATCGAAGATCCAGAAGTGGATGCAGTTGTTGTCTCAGTACCCACGCCATATCACTATGATCTAGCTATGAAAGCGATCTCAAAGGGAAAACATGTTCTCTGTGAGATGCCAGTAGCGCCTAAGATTGAACAGATAAAGGAGTTACAGAAAGCAGCGGACAAGGCTGGAGTCTTCATAATGCCGAACCTCAACTTCAGGTTCTGCCCAGTCTACGTAAAAATGAAGGAACTCATCGCAGAAGGCGTAATAGGAAAACCAATCGCCATGCACTACCGCGAGTTCCTCCCTGCAGCTGATCTAGCTGCCCAATGGCCCGCAGGAGGGTGGGCTTGGAACGTGGAAAAGGCGGGAGGCTACCCAGACTGGACCTTATCTGTCTGGGGAATCGATATGCTTCGCTGGATCATGGGTTCTGAGTATGTTGATGCTGACTGGATGATGAGTTATCCTACGTTCAAAGACTTTGGCGGAATCTATGGATACAATACCATGGGTATAGCCAAGTTTGAGAACGATGTTGTAGCATCATTCCACTTTGGCGCATCGGTAAATAAAGCAGGTGCAGAGACCAGATTCGAGGTATATGGTGATAACACCAATGTGATTCACGGAGTAGGTGTAGACCAGATAATCATCTATGGTCCTGATGAAGAGAAGACCGAGATGGATGTAAAGGTCAAAGGCACTCGGGTCTGGGGTCATAGGCAGGGTGATACGCATTTCATCGAGTCCTTGTTGGCGAATAAACAACCATCAATTACTTTGCAGGATGCTATTGTTGCTCAGGAGATTGCTAACAAAATAACTGCAAAACTCAAATGATTTTAATCATTTGGTTTATTTTTTATTCTTTTTTTATCATTATGTCTTGTTATATGGTTCGCATGTGGTTATTTTTATTCAATTGTTTAATATTCGAATTCAATTATTTTTTACTTAAAAATTACACAAATTAGTCTAATTATGGTATTTACATTATTTATCATATATATTATAAATACCTTAGAACATAAACGTACCCAAGGAGGCAACAATTCAAGTTGTCAAAGAAAGACCTTAACATAAAATTTGATGAACTATCATCTGCAATAGGCACTTTCAAAGGTTTACAGATCAGTATAGGAAAAATAATTGACGAGGAATGGGAAGAACCAATGGGCCCAACCCCCTTCCCCTCTGTCGGCACCTTACGAGACTGGGATAGAAAACTACTCGAAAGATACAAGCCATACTATATGCCTATCTGTGACCTTTGTTGTCTATGCACCTTTGGAAAATGTGATCTCACAGGAGACAAGAAAGGAGCCTGTGGGCTTACCCAAGCTGCTCAACAGTCACGTATAGTATTGATTTCATGTTGTATAGGCGCTTCCACTCACTGTGCACATGCTCGACACATGTTAAACCATATGCTCGAAGAATATGGACGTGATACTCTACTAGATGTAGCATTAAACACCAACGTAGAAGCACCTCATATACGTCTTGTATGTGGATACAAACCAAAAACAATAGGCGACCTTGAGGAGGCATTAGACTATGTTGAGACCCAAATTGTTCAACTAGTAGCAGCTGCGCACACAGGACAGGAAGGGGACGCCATTGACTTTGAGTCAAAAGCTTTCCATGCTGGGATGCTTGACCATGTTGCCATGGAGGTAGCTGATATCTCTCAGATATCAACCGTAGGTATGCCGAAGGGCTCTTCCGAGGCTGGAATGACTACGATGGGCTTTGGCGCTATCGATACAAGCAAGGCTGTAGTCATGTGCATAGGGCACAATGTATTACCCAGCGTTGATATCATCGATTACCTGATGGAGCATGACCTGTTTGATAAAGTAGAGATTGGAGGCTTATGTTGCACCGCCCATGATAACAGCAGATACGATAATCGAGCCAAGATCATGGGACCAATCTCATGGCAGATAAGATATGTACGCTCAGGAATACCGGATGTTGTTGTAATCGATGAGCAATGTATACGTACAGACATACTCGAAGAAGCAGAAAAGATCGGAGCTCCAGTCATAGCTACAAGCGAAAAAAGTATGATGGGTCTCCCGGATCGTACACACGATGATGCAGACGCAATTGTTGCTGATCTCGTTTCTGGTCGCCAGAAAGGAGTACTGATCATCGAGCCTAGAAAAGTTGGAGAAGTAGTAGTAAAAACAGCATTAGCTGTATCCCCAAAAAGAACAGAGTACAAAAATCCCTCAATAGAAGGTCTACTTGAAGGTTTAGAAAGATGTCGTGGCTGCGCAGAATGCGTTGCAGCCTGTCCTAACAACCTTCCAATAATGGAAGCAATTAATAAGGCAAGAAATGGAGACTTATCGCTTCTTGAGGAGTTACAGCTACTCTGTGTTGGCTGTGGTCGCTGTGAAAGCGCATGTCCTGAGAATTTACCCCTGTTGAGCTACATGTACGCTGCTTCGGCCGAATCCTGTGCAGGAGAATGCTACAATGTTCGAGTTGGCAGCGGTGCTATCACTGATGTTGAGATCAGGGAAGTCGGCAAGGGAATAGTCTTTGGTGAGATACCTGGTGTAGTCGCACTAGTAGGATGCGCCAACTATCCTAATGGAGGAAGTGAGGTAGCAATGATAGCTGAAGAGTTCCTAAAACGAAGATTCATCGTATTGGCTACTGGCTGCTCAGCCATGGACTTGGCGACAACCGTGGATGAGGAAGGTCAGAATCTATATGATCGGTATCCTGCTGTCTTTGACGCCGGAGGATTGCTCAACATAGGAAGCTGTGTGTCAAACTCCCATATCACAGGTGCTACCATCAAGATCGCTAACATATTCGCTAAACGACCTCTCAGAGGTAACTACGAGGAGATAGCCGACTATATCTACAACCGTGTAGGCGCTGTTGGGATCTCTTGGGGTGCCATGAGCCAGAAAGCATCAAGTATAGCGTCAGGATGCTGGCGTCTAGGAATCCCAGTAATTGTTGGTCCACATGGATCAAAGTATCGACGTAACCTTCTTGGAGCGAAAGACAAGCAAGAGGACTGGGTTACCATTGATGCTCGAACTGGGGAAGATATGTATGTTGGTCCAGTACCTGAGCACTTGTTCTACGCCGCTGAGACCGTTGAAGAAGCAATAGTGCTAACTGCGAAACTTTCTATGAGACCAAACGACACCACCAAGGGAAGAGCAGTAAAACTAAGCCACTACATAGACCTACATAAGAAATACTACGGTGGACTACCTGACGATCTAGAACTATTAGTACGCAGGGAAGCAGATCTGCCTTTCACAATGAAAGCAGAGTTGCTTGAACACTTGAAGGCAAAAGGATGGGTTGAGGATAAAATCGGTATGCCGGATCCAACCCTATTGGATCGTATGGTCAGGAGGCGCGAATAATGTCAGCTAAACTGTTAAGAGGTCAGACCGGAATGGTTGGCGGACCACTTCAAGCCAAGATATTCCCCAATGTTGATGTAGCCGCTAATCTCATAAAAAGAGCAAAACGTCCTCTGCTTGTTGTTGGTTCAAAATCTATCGAGAGAAAAACCAATGATGGAGACATCATTGACTCAGCCATCCGGATGATGAAAAACAAGAACCTCACCGTGGTCGCTACAGGTCACCTTGTTAGTGAGTTCAAGAAACGTGGTGTTGAAGAAGCATATAGTATGCCATTAATTGTTTTAGGAAAGTATCTTAGCGATTCTGAGTGGAAGGGATTTGATGGAGAAGGACAGTATGATACAGCGGTCTTCATAGGATATCCCTATTACATGGAGTGGCTCGTTGAGTCAGGTCTGAAAAACTTTACAAAGCTGAGAACTATCAGCTTAGACCGCACATATCAACCGAACGCTCAGTGGAGTTTAGGTTGGATGCCTGAGCCTGATTGGCGAGAGGCATTGGATAAGATCATATCAATATATGAGGAGGAATCATAATGTCGATGTTTGAAGATATTCCAGTTGACGTTGGAATAATCTATGAAGGAGAAAGAATCCGTGGACGCGAGATGCAGGTCGAGCTAGGCGGACCCAGAGAAGAGTTCAAATTCGAACTAGTACAAGCCAAAGAACTCGATGAGATCGAAGATGGAAAAATCGAGATAATCGGTCCAGACCTTCCCGACATACCGGTAGGTACCAACGTACCATTTGGTATGATAATTTATGTCGGCGGAGAAGAGATTGAAAAAGACCTTGAAGGAGTCATTGAAAGACGTCTACACGAATATGTCAACTTTATCGAGGGCTTCATGCACCTAAACCAAAGATATGACATACAAATGAGGCTAAGCCAGAAAAGCTACCAAAAAGGATTCAACACATTCAAGATATTCGGCGAGGTTCTATTCAGACTCTACAAGAGCGAGATGCCCTTCATCGAAAAGATGCAGATCATCTTCTACACAGACCCAGCAAAGGTAGCGGAATTATACCCAGAAGCCATGAACATATACGAGGCTAGAGATGCCCGCGCCAGAGGCATGAGCGACGACGAGGTAGACGTATTCTATGGATGCAGCCTCTGCCAAAGCTTTGCACCTACACACCTCTGCGTAATCACACCTCAGAGGTATGCAAACTGTGGAGCAATCAGCTGGTTTGACGGCAGAGCAACCGCCAAGGTAGACCCCAAGGGTCCGGTGTTTGAGATACCGAAAGGTGCATTGCTGGACGAAGTTACTGGTGAGTATGAGCAAGTAAATCAGGTAATCAAGGAAAAGAGTCTAGGAGAGATCGAAAGAGTACAACTATACACCGGGTTCGGATATCCACATACTAGCTGTGGCTGTTTCGAAGGCTGTGCCTTCTATATCCCTGAAGTTGACGCTTATGGCGTTGTACATAGAAACTATAAAGGTCAGACCGTCAACGGCTTGGACTTTGTTACCATCAGCGACTTGACTGCAGGTGGCAGACAGGTAGATGGATTCCACGGTCTCAGCATCGAGTATATGAGAAGCCCCAAGTTCATGCAAGCAGATGGCGGCTGGGACAGAGTAGTCTGGATGCCGGAGGACATCTTGGAAAGGATAAAAGAGTATATGCCTGAGGAGATCATATCAAAGATAGCTACGGAGAACCGTGTAACAAGTCTTGATGAGCTCAAAGATTGGTTAAAGGATAAACAGCACCCCATCGTGGAACGGTGGACTGAGGAGCCAGAAGCCGAGGTATCAGCGCAAGCTGAGGTACAACAGATGGTTCAACCGCAGATGCCTATGGGTGGATACACAGTACCCACCTTAGAGTTACCAGCAAGTGCTTTACCCGTTCAGGGTTTGCCCTCCGGATTGAACATCAAGATCATACTGAAAAACGCAAAGATCACGGCAGAAAAACTAATCATCAAAGCAGAAAAGGAGTGATCTAATTGGCAAAAGAAAAGAAAATCAACCTACCCATCAGCGAAGAACTCCTTGAACGTTTAGCAAAGTTCCAAGAGATCGAGCTTGATGACGTAGTAATCGAGATTGATGAGCTTGAGATCGGTCTAGGCTCAGGAGGCGGTGGATTAAATCCCGCTGTTACAAGTAGGATGGCTTACGAGTTCGCCCTTATCCGTGACTCAACCAATAGAATGGCACAACTGTTTGGAGGCGGTGGAGTCCCACAGATGGGGTACCCCATGCCACAAATGCAGCCACAGGCAATAGGCGCACCTGCCCCAGTAGTCAAGCAATTACCAACTCAACTGATCACTGCAACAACTAGCATACCCAAAGGGAACTATGTTGGAGAAGTTGTTGAGGTCAGACTAGGAGCAACCAAGTCTGAAGGAGGAACCCGGGGAAGCTCATATGTCATTGGCGGGCAGAAAACTCCCCCATATTATAATTTTGAGATCGCACCCAAACACAGACCCGTAATAGCCATGGATGTATTCGATTGGCCAAAAATCAGTCTCGCAAAAGCCGTCAAGATGCACTTCGCAGAGGTCAGAGACGATATAGGCGAATGGGCTAGACTATGTGTCGATAAGTTTGGCGCAGAAATGATCAACGTACACCTACTAACAATTGATCCCTTAATCGAAGATGCTACACCAAAAGCCGCTGTAAAAACCGTTGAGGAAGTGCTACAGGCTGTTGATGTTCCGTTAAGCATCGGTGGCTGTGGAGACCCTCAAAAAGACTATGCTGTATTCAAAGCCATCTCTGAAGAGATTGAAGGTGAAAACCTCTTGATCAACTCTGTAACCCTTGATATGCCTATAGAAAAAACTGCGCAACTCATCAGGGACCACAATAACACTGTGGTTGCCTTCACCAGTATGGATGTAAACAAAGCAAGAGAACTCAACAGAAAGCTGTACGACTTTGTTCCCAAGAACCAGATAGTAATGGACACCACCACAGCTGCACTAGGCTACGGACTAGACTACGCGTTCACTGTAATGGAAAGATGCAGACTTGCAGCACTCAAAGGAGACCCAGAGCTAAATCACCCAATGTCAAGCGGAACCACAAAC
>JAOZIG010000213.1 GCA_026014515.1 Candidatus Bathyarchaeota archaeon
AAAGGCTGGAAGCGGCTTATTTCAGTGAAACCAGCCCCAGAACTGCCCAGATCACGTCTGGATAAACGTAAAAAAGTGTATCAGTAACGGGGAAAAGTGTACACATAAACCGGATAATAACACCAAAAAAGAGGTTAGATTATGGTGAGTTCCTTGTGGTATTTGCTGAAGGGCTCTCCGCCATTCTTGGTAACCATCACTACGTCCTCGACACGTGCACTCCATGAGTCAAACAATAATATGCTTGGTTCCACCGTGAAGGTCATGCCCTCCCGTAAAACAGTGTTATCTGGAAGATACAGGTAAGGCGGCTCATGAACCGTGATACCGATACCGTGCCCGAGCCTGTGAACAAAGTTCTCCCCGTACCCTGCACGCTCAATGATGCCACGGGCAGCGCTGTCAAGCTGTTCACAGGTAAGCTCTCCGTCACTCATCTGGCGGATAGCCTCCGCCTGTGCGGTCATCACCAAGTCATGAATCTCGCGAACCTTTGGGGCCGGGTCTCCTACGCTGATGATTCGTCCAAAGTCGCTACAGTAGCCGTCGTAGACGCAGCCGAAGTCAAAGCTGACTATGTCTCCGTCTTCGAGAACCCTGTCTATTCCGCTTTTGCTCCAAGGCTGGTTAGGTGACCTGAACTTGGCGCTTGTCACGAAGCTGTTGTACTCTGCTCCCTGTTTCTTAAACAGGTCGTCTATGAGGTGCTGCACATCGTGCTCGGTCATTCCCCGTTCAATGCTGTCAGTTACCTTACCATATACCCTGTCAGTGACCTCACCGGCTTTCTTCATAGCCGCTATCTCGTCAGAGTCCTTGATCATCCGCATCGGCTCGATTATCTCGTTGGCGTTCACCAGCTTACTGTAGGGTAATACTTCCCTGAAGAGCAAAACTGTGTGTGCCCATGCGCGTTCCTCTATGGCTACTCCTTTTCCTCTGAGGTTGAACTCACCGAACACCCGCTTCAGCACCTCTTTGGGGCGCTCGCTCTCGTCCAGTATCTTTACCTCTGTAATCCATGGTTTGCCCTCTGCTTCCTTCTGCCATCCGCTTCCCCCCATTCGTGGGGCTATAATTGTGATGCCTCCGGTGAGACTGATGTATGCTCCATGGATATAGTCGCCGTAGCTGTTGCTGTCTGTTAGCTCCGGTCCCCTGCGTTTGATTCCTGTGAGGTAGAATAGGTTAGCTCCCCTTCGCAGATACATGAGGACGATGCCTTTCTCTCTCATCGTCTCCCTGAGTCTACTGAGCCTTCCCTCGTAATCCATTGCCATAACATAATACATGGGTTCTTGGATATAATAAAACTCGGTAAAAAGAGGATTAGAGGCTCTTGACTACTTGGTCAAGACGCTCCACGAAGCGTGTAGCCTGATCAATGGTACAGTAGAAGTGGGGGCTAATCCTTATACCACCCACTCTTTCACAGCACCAGTAATCCTCGGCGTTCAGCTTCTCCACTGTCTTCTTGATATCAGGCACCTTTACGTTGAGGTAGGTTCTCCGCTTCTCCTCTACTGGTGTCTGAAGCTCATAGCCACGCTCCAACAGCATGTCGATGATATGAGTAGCCAGCTTCTTGTTCTCTTTCATTCCGTGGTCAAGTAGCACCTTCATACTGTTTCCAGCCGCCAAGAACGCGAGATCAGGGCTCCTGAAGACACCGTACTTGCCTATTCCTTGGTTTAGGGTGAACTTGTGTCCCATGTATGGTCCTTCGACACCAGTCTGTTCATACTTGTAGGTGCAGCCGCTCACATAGGCTGGGTCATACTTGTCCAGATGCTCCTTCTTCATATACATGAAACCAGCGCTGCACGCGGGGATTCCACCTAGAAGCCACTTGAATGTGCTTGTCGCTGTGAAGTCTACGCCTGTCTTGTCGATTTGCCAGTCAATGGCTCCGATGCTCTGGGTAGCGTCCACGACTAGATACGCTCCGTGGTCATGAGCTAGGTCAGCTATAGCGTCAAGGTCAAACATGTAGCCGTTGAACCAGCTTGGTTGATCAAGGTACACGATTGCCGTGTTATCGTCTATTGCTTTCTCAAAGGCGTCAACCTCTACTACGCCTTTGTTGCTTAGTAGCCATCTTGCTTCTGCTCCTTTTTCAACTGCCTTCTGTACCAAGGCTGCTCCCATAGGGAATGCTAGGTCTGTTGATACTATGTTGTCGCCTTTCTTTACTGGGAGCATGCTCATGGCTACGTTCATGCCTGTTGAGGCGTTTGGTACTCCGTGCACCTCTTCTTTCGTTGCTCCGATTACTTTTGCGAATGATTCACGGGCGTTGTCTAGTGCTCCTTTGCCTTCCTCGACGTTGAACGCCCATTTGCGTTTTCCACTCATGTGGTCTACGAGAGCGTGCATGTAATTGTTCATCAGGTCCAGTGTGCTCTGGGGTGCGCAGCCCATTACCGCGTTATCAAAATACACCAGCTTCTCTGCTAGTGGGAACTTTTCTTTGAGCTTCAATATTATCCCTCATCCTATCTCCAATGTTTGATATAACACTCCCTAGACCAGATACCCCTTCGCCACGTAAGCTACTTTTCCGCCTACGTTTACCTCTATACCATCGGGCTTCTCTGATGCCTTCAGATAGAGTATCGATGGACGCTGTATCTCGGCTCCCTGCTCCACCCTGACATCAATGTTCGAGTCACCAAAGTACCTATGCTTCACAAGATAACCAGCAAAGCA
>JAOZIG010000041.1 GCA_026014515.1 Candidatus Bathyarchaeota archaeon
GGCTCAAACCAAGCACAGGCGTAGGATTCATCGTAGCCTACTGTGGAGACATCAACACCATGCCTGCACACCCAAGCAAGCCAGCCGCAAACGATATGGACATCGATGAGGACGGAGTAATCAAGGGACTGAGCTAAAATGACAACCATACTAGACGGTAAAGAAACCACCGCCACAGTAATGGATGAGTTAACCGCTGAGGTAGAGCAGCTAGCCGCGAAGGGAGTAACCCCCGGTTTAGCCCTTGTTCTCACAGGTGATGATGAGAACAGCGCAAGATATGTGCGCCTCAAGAAGAAGCGAGCCGAAAAGATCGGACTCTACTGCGAGTTCCACCACCTAGAGAAGACTACAAACAAGGAGCTTGTTGGGCTCATCGAGAAACTCAACAAAGACCCCAAGATACACGGCATCATGATACAGCTACCTTTAGCAGAAGGCTTAGACGAGTTGAAGGCTGTTGAGGCTATTGCTCCTGAGAAGGATGTTGATGGACAGACGCCTGTAACCCTTGGAAAGATACTCATGGGCGAGGAATGCTATCTCCCCGGCGGAGTCTTGGCGATCATGGAGCTATTCAAGCGCTATGACATTGACCCCAACAAGAAGCACTGGGTTATCGTTGGTTCAAGCAACTTCCTATCAAAACCACTAGCAGCATATGTGATGAATCTCTCATCAAACGTCACACAGGTAGACGAGAACTGTCCACATATCGCGAAACGCATCAAGGACGCTGATGTCATCAGCACCGAGATACTCAAAAAACACTTCGTTAAACCAGACATGATCAAGGAAGGCGCCATCATACTCGACAACGGCAACGTCTATGAAGGCAAATACGTCTTCGGTGACGTTGACCCAGAGGTCTACGAGAAAACAGCAGCATATACTCCTGTACCCGGTGGCACTGGACCCATGCTTATCGCCATGCTGCTGAAAAACACGGTGAAAGCAGCAAGCAAGTAACCTTTTCCATTCCTTTGGGATACTTTATTTTACGTCATTAATCGGGGATTCTATGAATGTACGGGTAAAGATCGATTACAGTCTCTGCACAGGGTGCAAACAGTGTCTTCGATCATGCGCCTATGGTGTCTTTGAGTGGCTTGATGATGCCCCACTGGTGGCCAATCCCCGTGAATGCAGCGCTTGTCTCGACTGTGAGAAACACTGCCCTGTTAAAGCTATAGAAATCACTGTATCTTAGTAATTATACTGACTGATTAAGGATTTAAAAGTGGGTTCCTTGATACTTGTGTAGGTGAATCTCAGTGACCCGTATGGATAGCAGACGTGCCCGAAGAATGATGAATCAGATGGGCATGAAGATGGACGAACTAGGAGACATCAAACGAGTAATACTACAAAGCGACAAACGCGAGATAGTCATCGAAGGACCCCAAGTAACAAGCATCAACGTACAGGGAACCAAGATGTATCAAGTCGCAGGCGGAAAGGAAACCGAACGCAAACCCAGCACAGGTGGATCAGAGGCAGTGGCACCTGAGCCTGAGGAAGCAGCACTGGAGATACCTGAAGCAGATATTCTGTTGGTTGCTCAACAAGCAAAGGTCAGTATTGATGTAGCCCGTAGGACCCTTGAGGAATGTGAGGGGGACCTCGCTCAAGCTATTATCAAGCTTCAGACAAGGTGATCGGGTACTATAAATACCGCCCATCGGTTAAAAGAGACAATTCATAAAAAACAAGACCATTTCAGTTAGGTGATATTAGGGTGGAACTCAAGGTCCGGCAGCTAGGAGGCATTTTAGTCGAGTACGGTGACCAAGGGATAATGCTGGACCCTACACGAAACAGCCATAGTTTTCCCACATTCGTAACCCACGCCCACGCAGATCATGCCTCAGCATTCAAACACCCTGAACGAGAAAAATACGCAACACAAGAAACCTTTGATCTACTAGATGTGATGGGCTGGAAACGCCTAGATGGACTCAACAAGGTGAAGGTCGGTGACACGGTGGTCATCGATGATATTGAGATAAAGGTACACAACAGTGGACACGTGTTGGGCAGCGTCCAGTACGAGGTAATCACCCCGGAAGGCTCAGTGCTATACACAGGAGACCTCTGTACAGAGGAGACTTTCACCATGGAGCCCGCTACTCCAGTAAAATGTGATATGATGGTAATAGAGACCACCTTCGGGTCACCCATGTTCCAGTTCCCGAAACGAGAGGATGTAGCTGTTGAGGTGTATCAGTGGTCAGTAAACACCGTCTTGCAGGGCATGATACCTACATTCAAGACAGACAGCATTGGTAACGCGCAAGAGGTAATCAGCATACTAAACCAGTATACCAATCTCCCCGTTGTTACAGCAAAATCAGCCACAAAGGTAACAGACCTCTACAGAAAATATGGATATAATCTGGACTCTGTTGATGCTGAGAGTGACGAGGGAAAAGACCTACTGGACTCAGGGAAATGCGCATTAATCACACCCAAGGGAAGCAAACCCAAGTACGATAAACTCGACATAGCCCTAGCTTCAGGCTGGGCAACAATCATGGGTAGAAAACGAATCGCCTTCCCTCTGAGTGACCACGCCGACTACAAGGGCTTGATGAATCACATTAGAAAATGCAAACCCAAACGAGTGCTCACATTCCACGGCGGCAACTTCACAAAAGACTTCCACAACCATG
>JAOZIG010000362.1 GCA_026014515.1 Candidatus Bathyarchaeota archaeon
GTAAATGAGAAGACACCGTTTTCGGAGAAGAGCTCGACACCGTTTACCAGCAGGGACTTGAGGACAAAGCCCTCATTGGCGGTTGGGGTGAGCGTGACGGTATCCCCTGCCAGGGCAGTATCGATGTTGGAGGCTACCGTGCCGTTATTGGTCGCTGGAGCCACGATGTAGATGGTCTTATCGGCCATGGTCTGGATCTCTTCGGGTGTGAACTCATAGTCTGAGTAGAAGTAGCTTCCAAAGAGCGCAGCGCCCTCCTCAGATGGCTCGAGCTTCAAGACGGTCAGCTGTGCCAGGTCATCCGTTGAGATGTCACTTGGCTCAAGTGAATCGTAAAGGAAATCTTCGCCAGAACCACAGAATGCTACGGCAGCTCCCGAGACGCCATCCTCACCTGTGGCTACGCCACCTTTGACGACTCCCGTTACTGTGACGGCACCAGCTTCATCGGGAGTGAAGGATACTCTGGTCAGATAATAACCAAAACCCTTGTCAAGGACGATTCCCGCTCCTGCTAGACCGAGCTTGGTGTTTGTATCACCACCGGTCACATCGCCGTTAACAGTGATCGTGGCTGAATAGCTGTCTTGGTAAATACCTTCGCCACCCATCGACTCATAGTATTCCTGACCTACAGTCTCCTTACCGATGACGTTGCCTGCGGTGACGTTACCGTTGACAGTGATGTTGGTATTACCATATGCATTTAGACCATCTTGACCATATCCATAAGCGCCATAACCATTGGCACCTGTCACATCCCCGTTAATGGTTATAGTTGCGTCACCTGCTCCAGCGACAACAGCGCTTGCGTTGGGATCGGAATAGTCTTCTGGATCATCCATATCGACATCGTTTCCAGGATCGATACCGGTGACATTCCCGTTGATAGTCAGAGTTGACTCGCCAGAAGCATAGACACTTCCTTCGATATCATCGTTGATGGTTACGTTCGTCTCATCAAGGACTTCAACAGCATAGGTACGGTTGCTACTGCTAACATCGGCATTGATAACAGTGGTGCCTCCACTAACGAGAACCAGATTTGAGATGGTATAGCCATTACCGTTGATGGTGAAAGTCTTTTCTGGGCTCCCCCCAAGATAATTGCTCATTACGATGTCGTCCATCATGAAGATATTCACCGTTGCATCTGTGTCATTGTAATATGCGTCGGTAACATCTTGTGAAGTGTTGACGTTCCAGTCGGCAGCCAAGGCTACAGAAGGTAACATCATGCACAGACAGACTGCAAGAACACTTCGTAATACGATAAAAATCTTCTTCATATCGTCTCCCTTTGTACCTAGCTTAACCAGTAAAGCTGATCCCAATCCTTTGAACTAATAGTATATGTTTATACCACACATATCCAGCTTGGAATCTATAGATAGCCTTTAATATCTAATTATCTTTAATCAATTGGTATGATTTAAGCGGTGACGGTAATTAAGATCTTCCCGCTCATCGTACCGAGCTCCAAGGTTTCAGGGTTGCCCCAGCCCGCAAGATACGCAGCGTTACTAGGATTGCTGCCTTCGAATTGCTGTGGATTATCTTGTTCTCCTGCTTTGCCTCGATGCCTCGGTAACCCTTATAGATATGGCGCGTGTCTTCTCCTCCGCCGTTATCTACGTTTTCGCGTTTCATGTTGTCACGGTCACGGGCATACAAACAATTGAAAGAAAATACAGTTTCTGTACGTGTTAAACTTAAAAGATATACCCGTGAGCAGCTGACTTACAATTGGCTCTTTAGGGTTTTGAGACGGCAAATGAGCTTTGGAAGGTGTGAATCAATGCTGATTGTGGGCCATGATGTCTGAACGAAATGCTACTCTGAGTGAGTATAATGACTGCGAGATTGCGTCATGGTCTCCAGAAAACCATCCGGATGGGGTGTTCTGGGCGACACTCGAAGGGCAGATAACGTTTGCCAATCTTGCCTTGCATACGATGGGCGGTTATGAATTAGGCTCACTCATCGGCAGAAATATGACTGATATATACGATATGATCAAGTCTTCCGACATTGGACCTGAAGGTCATCTGACCAGTCTTGTGATACAAAAGGAAGAAACTGAGATCTCAACACCCTTCCGACGGGCTGATGGCGATTCCGTCTCTGTCAGTATGAGCCTGTCTGTTCCGTCTTGTTCCAGCGGTATGTTCGTTGTCTTCGTAAAGAATATTGAGGATGAACAAGATAAGAAGGATATTGTTTGCCAAGATATCGGAGCACAGCCGGAGGGGCTTAACGAAAGAAGACTGACCAACGAGTCAACCGATACAGGGCTGAGACATCGCTTTTTTGAGAAGGCATTATCAATGACCGATCAATCGCAGAAAACGGGGTCTGCTCTCTCACTTTTGTTTGTCTACATCGACCACTTCAAGGAGATAAATGATCAGTTTGGGCACAGTATCGGCGATAAAGCTTTAAGAAAAGCGGCATTGTCCATCGTAGATACTATCAGGAGCGGAGATCTCTTTTTTCGTTTGGCAAGGGATGAGTTCGTTATTCTGTTGCCTAGCGCTGACGCTCGTGCTGCCCAGTCTGTCGCTGACAGGATAAGGAAGGGCATTAAGGCCAGTGGAATAGAAAGCGGACTCGAACTTACAGCAAGCGTTGGAGTCGCTATGCATCGCCCTGGCGAGGATATTGCTG
>JAOZIG010000012.1 GCA_026014515.1 Candidatus Bathyarchaeota archaeon
TAGATCAATATCCCCAATCATCAGAGGCGTCGGACTGGCCTTATACTACCACCCGCTATGCTCCTTCGCGATCCTTCTCTTGAGAAATTCGTCTTACGAGCAGAGCGGCAGGGATACTCGGGAGACGCCCTTCTCCAAAATGTCATGAAACGTGCTGAAGCCTCTGAATTATCTCATACTCAGTCGCGTGCATTGGAGAGGGCACGGGGACTTGCGACTAGAGGTCTTCCCTTTTCGGAGAATAACAGTTATTTTAGCTATGTCCAACCGGCTCTTGGTAAGACGGCTGAGTCTTTGCCCCCAAGTATGCGCGGCCTTCACCTTCAACCTCATCAAGTGCCCCCCGGGTATTCTAGGAATGGTGTTACCCAAGGCACGCGTATATCCCAGCTCGCAGCTTATCTCAACCATGAGAAATACCCCGAGTTTTATGTGCGCAATTTTTCTCGTGCCTATCCCATGCCACTGGCCGCTAACAGCAACATCGCTAATAAGACACTTCCCATTACTGCGACTGTGTCTACGGCCTTCACCGTCCCCGGTGGAGCCTACTGTATCATTGCCCCTACTCCTGATCATCCTGAAGGCGTGCCATACGTCATGATGATGATCACTCCTGGTAGCGGAGGTTCAAACCCGCCTACAACCAGGACTTTGACTATGGGGTCATGGTTTGGTAACATTAGCCCCCAGGGCTTGTGTGGTACTTCCCCTTCCTATGGCAACGTTGATGATCGCTCCCTTCAATTCAAAGCCGGCGTCTCCGAAATTAGTATGTCTGTGGCATATAATGCTACAGCGGCTATCGGTTACCTCGATCCCTATACAACTTTGGAATATGGTAAAGCCCTGGGATATGTCAGGACCAAACTCCCCCCACAGGATCCTGCCTTAGATCAATATCCCCAATCATCAGAGGCGTCGGACTGGCCTTATACTACCACCCGTAATTTCATCAACTTTTCTGATATGATGAATAACGCTGTTCGTCAGAGTTTGGTGGGCAGTACGCGTCAGTCTTCGATGTCTTTTAGGCAGATTATTAAACCGATCGGCCACAGCTTTAACCCAGCTGTTGCTTCTAGTTCAATCCCCTCTGCCGCGTTGAATCGAATTGGATGGCCCACCAATACCCCCTTGTCAAGCTCCCCCCCAGATTCAAATCTGGCTGGTGACATGGCGATTTTTGGTCAGGGCCTCTATCTCATCGATAACAGTAATAGCACCACTGCAGTTGCTGTTGAGATGGGCATGGATATGCATTATCGCGTCCGTGTCGACAACCAAGCCCCAGCTGTCTACATGATGGCAGATGATAGAAGTACCCCCAAACACTCCATCACTTGGGAACCCTCAACGGCGATGGCTGGGGGGAGAACATCCGCAGTTGAGCTATCGCACCGTGCGAACGCCACTTCTGCCAGTGCTCCTCTCCCCAAGCCCATCACCCCTGCGGCCTCAGCTATTAAGGGTGATAGTCTCCCCTCCAAACTCTGACGAACAGCGTTATTCATCAACTTTTCTGATATGATGAATAACGCTGTTCGTCAGAGTTTGGTGGGCAGTACGCGTCAGTCTTCGATGTCTTTTAGGCAGATTATTAAACCGATCGGCCACAGCTTTAACCCAGCTGTTGCTTCTAGTTCAATCCCCTCTGCCGCGTTGAATCGAATTGGATGGCCCACCAATACCCCCTTGTCAAGCTCCCCCCCAGATTCAAATCTGGCTGGTGACATGGCGATTTTTGGTCAGGGCCTCTATCTCATCGATAACAGTAATAGCACCACTGCAGTTGCTGTTGAGATGGGCATGGATATGCATTATCGCGTCCGTGTCGACAACCAAGCCCCAGCTGTCTACATGATGGCAGATGATAGAAGTACCCCCAAACACTCCATCACTTGGGAACCCTCAACGGCGATGGCTGGGGGGAGAACATCCGCAGTTGAGCTATCGCACCGTGCGAACGCCACTTCTGCCAGTGCTCCTCTCCCCAAGCCCATCACCCCTGCGGCCTCAGCTATTAAGGGTGATAGTCTCCCCTCCTCATCCTCTTCCAGCACTTCCTTCCTTGAAAAGATTCCTGTTGTTGGTAAGGGGGTGGGCAAAGCAGCCGGGGGGTTGGAGAGAGCTTTTACGAAGGGTGACGATGTTGGTGAGCTTCTTGGAGGATTGGGTGACTTTGCGTTGGGTACCCTTGACGCCATGGGCTCTTTGTTTAGCTTCTTTGATTAAAGCGGTTGGCCCCGCTTTTCTCTGGTTGCTTGACAACATCTTCATTCGGCCGCCGATCCATTTTGCATTGGCCTCCGTTACCTTTGAGTTCTTTTTGATAAAAATAAGTGTCGTGATATGATATTATAAATAATATAGGGTGAAAACAATAACACATACAACATAACAATATAACACACAATATGACATTGTCGGCTTCCCGTTTACCAAGGAAGTTTCACATAATAGCCAGTCAGTAACGCCATCTCTTGTACATTCCCTGCTGCTGGCACACGACCGTAATTCTTTTCCCCTCACATCAACTACATCTTGACTGTTCGGCAGCAAGGTATAGGACATGTGTTGTAGATGTTCCGTTGAAACCACCCCCTATATATTATTTATAATATCATATCACGACACTACCAGAGAAAAGCTGGGCC
>JAOZIG010000462.1 GCA_026014515.1 Candidatus Bathyarchaeota archaeon
AATCATATCCTTGAGCTTCTCAATGGTCTCCGGATCAGCTGTAAGCCTGTTTTCCTCGGGTAATGGTTCAGGCATCTTCATCTTAGTGACCTGTTCAAACAATAACTCCCTTGATAGATTCAGCAGAACTGGTCCTTTTACCTCAGAGTTTGCTATCCTGTAGGCTCTTTGGATGATATCAAGGATATTGGCGTTTGTCTCTGGGCTGTCAGCCCACTTTACATATGGCTGAACTAGTCTTTCCTGTCCGCCTACCTCTGTGAAACTGAGATAGTGAGGGCCTGGTGTGCCTCCGTGGACCTCGTTGTCATGAGTCCTGTTCTGTCCAACGAACATTAGTAAAGGTATCTGGTCCGTGTATGCTGCTTTCAACTCCATTGCGCCATGAAGCAATCCAGTTATTACATGGGTCAGTAGTGCCTGGGGTTTGCCTGTTGCCATGTAGTATCCTTTTGCCATGCTGAGGGCGGTTCCCTCGTGACGGGTATTGATGTATACGGGTTTCTTATCCGCTGCGTTGTACCGTGCTAAGTGTTCCCAGAGGGGGATGTACTCAGAGCCCGGTGAACTGAAAACATAGTCTACCCCAAGCCTATGTAGCATCTCGACGTATCCATGTGCGGCATCCTCAACAATTAATTCATCCAAAGCTATTCCCAAAGAACTGGGATATGTGACGGTAAATAAAATGAACTAGTAGGCTATCTCTCGATTTCAAGCCTGATGGGTCTTCCCCGCTCAAAACTCACTGTGAAGCTTCTGAAGACAGCCTCGAATATCCTGATCTTGCCGTAACGTTTCTCCTTAAGGAGTCCTAGTTTTTCGAGTTTTGTTAGGTGTCTTTCTACGCTGGTGTAGTTTAGTCCTGTTCTGCGGCTGATCTCGCTGATGTTGAGTTCACCGCTCTCGGTTAATACTTCAAGTACTCTGATTCTGCCTTTGCTTCCTAGGATTTCCTCTGCTCTTCTGTCACGGTTGTATAGGCTCATAGTAGTTCCTCCACTTTTTCTTGTAGTGTTTTTGCGGGTATCTTGTCTAGGCTTATATGCTGGGTTCTGCCTTGGCTTGAGGCATGCATCTGTATGGAGACAAAGTCGAGGTTATCTAGTTTCTTTAGGTACTTCCAAAACTGGGTGTGCCCACGTGGTTTTTCGTAGTACTCCTCACATACAAGATGATAGCTTTCCTCTATCTCACCTGTGGTGGCCTCTGGCGCTGTACTTGAGAGGAAGAATCTGGAGATTCCGAGTAGTGTTAGTTTCTCATGTTGACTGAGGTGTTTGATCTCGTCTGGTACAACGACTCCATCGTACACACCTACTGCTATTCTTCTCGCGTGTTCAGGTTTTACCTGTCGTGAGCCATCGTTATCCGCCTCTAGACCTGCTCCATGGAGTATGCTGATGGCTTGTCTAGCATCCCCGTTCTCTTTCTCGGCTACCTCGCTGATGAAGTCGATGATCTCTAGGGGTACTGCGTCTGGTCTGAAGGCGCGTTCCATCCTGTATCGGAGTATATCCGCTAGCTGGTACTTGTTGTAGTCGGGCATCCGTATGATGTTTCTTTGTAGGCTGCTGAGGGTGCTTTTGTCGAGTTTTCTGAATACTTCGGCGTCTTTGCTGATGCATAGTAGGTTGAGTCTTCTTGGTTCGTCTGGGGTGGTTTCGTGGAATCTTGTGAGGTAATAGAGGGCATCGCTTCCCTCGTTGTTGATAAGGGCGTCCACTTCGTCCAGTACAAGCAGTATCTGGGTTTCTTCCTCGTCCAGTATCTGGCGTAGTATATCCAGCAGCTCGTTTGCTGAGTAGCCTCTTTCAGGGAAGTCTGGTCTGATGCGGGTTACTACTTGGCTGAGCACCATGAATAGGCTGCCTCTTCGCTGTCGGCAGTTAACGTGAATATAATGGAAGTCTAGTTTTCTTCGTTCAGCTTTTTCGCGCAACTCTCTTCCATATGCATTGGCTAAGACTGTTTTTCCGCTTCCCACGTTCCCGACTATAACTGCTTTTTGACTCATCTCATAGGGGGCTGTAACGATGTTATCAAATAATGATCTGAGTCGCTGTAGCTCGGAGTCTCTGTGAAGTATTTTGTCTGGTATGTAGTGTATTTCGAGTATTGCCTCGTCGATGAATACGGATTGATAGTTCAATCTAAGCCCCAGTCAGTTGAGCATGAATGGTAATTTATGCATTTCGTAGGTTCTAACACAGTTATGGTGGGGGGGTGAGTGAAACTGCTCAGGTTGTTTCATCTAAAACCCTGAACAACTCATCCTGTTTAACATCAGAGACAATCTCCTCAGAGCCATCAAGTTTCACAACCACACTGGAGTCAGTGGTTATCTCACCAATAACTTGGGCAGGAATATCCTCAGAGACTAGTTTCTCAACTAGTTTACTGCTTTTTTTGGGGTCTACGACAATCAACAAGCTACCTGAACTGAGTAAGCGAAGAGGATCAATGTCTAATGCGTCACAGATTTCACGGGTTTCAGGATGAATCAGTAATTGTTTCTCGTATATCTTGAAGCCTTTTCCTGATGCCTCACTTATCTCAAGTAATCCATTGAGTACGCCTCCCTCTGTTGGTGTATGCATAGAACTGATTCCACCATTTTTTATGGCGATCTCAGCCTCTGGCACGAC
>JAOZIG010000139.1 GCA_026014515.1 Candidatus Bathyarchaeota archaeon
CACCACAGGATATTCTTTGAATGCCTTCTCTGCCTCAACCCATGTCAGGTGTTCAAGGTAGATACTCTTAGACATGCTAGATCAAAGGCTCATAGACATGATAAACCCCTCGAAAAACTAGCAAACGTCTATAACCAACCCAAGGGCTATGGTTCATCGAGGAAGGGGTTTTGGGATAATTTTTCCCGTTTTTTCCCCTACCCTCACCTCGTAAAAATATCACGATTGAACCAATCTTGACTGGGTTATACTTTCCAGAACAGGAGAGGATTATGAAATCTAAAAAATTGGTTACCTGGTTTTCTCAGTTACCTGTGTATCAACCGTTGATTCCTCTGGCTCCACAGCGGTTTCCTCTGAGAGAGCGTTATTTATCATCCATGGACCAATCAATCCACTGTATAGGATCGTTCCTAGTACGATAGGCATGCAGATATCGGGATAAAGACCGGGCGTCAAGAAGACAGCCCCCGTTGGATCATATAGTTGGGGCAGTTGGCTCATGACGAAAGCGGGGAGTCCAGAGGCATAGACCACCTTTGATATGGCGGTCTCTTCACGTGTGAATTGAAGCGTCTTACTCAATACATCAACTAAGCCATACCTCATGACCATCTGAATAATCACCAACATAAAGCCGACAAAAGCGTACCTCCATGATAGGGTAACAACTACCCCGATATAGACGAAGAAGAATGACTTGATGAAGAAGACTATCTCCTCGTGGAACTCACGTAGCTTACGTACATTGATCCTTACCTTACCGGGTTTTCCTAGTTTCTCCATTAAGTAACTGTAGTTTGTGATTGCTAGTCCAAAGGTTAGGGCTGTCATGGCTCCTGCGCCTTCCCCGACAATTGCCTCACTCAGGATATACAAAGGCAGTAGCACAGCTAATGTGATCATGTAGGTGTAGGGATGGGTCCTTAGTCTGTTCAGTATGTTTGTCCATGAGAGCCCAGTTGAGATACCAAGTATTGATGACAGGATGAATGTACTGACAATATCGCTTACCCCATCCCGGAGGCTTACACCAGGCTGCATAATCATCTTTAGTAAAGTGATTGAGGCGATGATACAAACAGGGTCACTGATAATGGACTCCATGGTAAGCATAATCTTGGTGCTTCCAAGGTTTGGTACATTCTTATCCAAACTACTCATGATACCGAAAACAGCGACAGTGCTTGTTCCACCCACCATTGAACCCAACAGCATCCCTTGAAGCAGGGTAAAATCATTGGGCAGTATCAGACTGATTACGGTCCCAATGACGCCTATGGATAAGAGTATTGAAGTGATGGATAAGACAGTGGCTTTTCCCATGTTGTCGATGAGGGTTATGATGTCTACGTTGATTCCTGCCTCGAACAATATGATGCTTAGAGCCAGTATGCTCATCAGTGGGGCTAGTTCATTGAATAGTGATTTGTCCACGTAGTGGAGACCTGATCCCATGAGTATTCCGAAGCACATTAGCCAGATTACGTCTGGTATTTTTGTTAGTCTGTAGATGAGGCTGCTTATGAAGCTCAGTAATAGGGTCATACAGACAAGTATAATCAAATTTTCAGCATGCATTTCTTGTTTACCTTCTAGTTTTGGTTATTTTCTATTTTGAACTGATTAATTGAATTGAATATCAGTAGGGAAAATAGTGATTTTATTAATGAAGTATAGAATTTGAAGTATTGAAACATTTTCTTATGTCTCGGTTGCTTCAAAACGCGGTTTTATGATTTATAAGCGCTTTGACGCTAAGCCCAATCATGTATATTTTAGCTAAATAACACATCAAAGAGTGCATAATGCCTAATCTACAAAACATAGGAACCAATATTCACAAACATCGATAAAAACCACCCAACAAAAACACCCAAAACGCGCGGGAACCAACCCACTAAAAAAAAAGCTACGAGCTAGCCTTCTTGTAGATATAATAAAGCCCTTCTGGTATAAACCATAACGTAAATGCGAGAACTGCCACGGGAATTAAACCTAAAAACTCGGTCAACCAAGGTTGTTCGATTAATGGAGAACCAATTACCACCAATGAGCATAGAACACCGATCAATCCTCCTCCTATAACCATCCAAAATAAGCTACTCAAACCACCCAAGAAACAACCAGCTATCATGTACGAGACCATGTGGTCACCGGAAGCTGGGGAACTCAAGAGCCAGAAACCAGATACCCCTCCACAGAAACACGCCAAAGCCCCAGCGATAAACCAGTTTAATGTGATGAATCGTTTTGTGTTTACGCCTTGAATATTGGTTAAGGCTGGGTTTTCGTTGATTGATTTTAGTGTCATCCAGTGTCGCGGGTAAACTCGTGTTGAAGATGCAATTATTATGAGCATTAATGACGCGAACAAGATGCTGGCGGGTATATTGTAAATAAAAACATCATACTCCCCAACTAGAAAAGCGAAATCAATAGTTCGATACTGTGGAAGCTCCCTCACAACGAAACCTATTATCTGGTTAAATGCAAGATAAACAACCTCAACGCCCAATAGACAGAGTAATTTGAGTTCTTCACCGACATTCAACCGCTGATATATGCCTAGGTACACTGCAGCATTCAGTAAACCACCGACAATTAGACACGGTATTAGGGCTAAAAATGGGCTTACATGATATAT
>JAOZIG010000063.1 GCA_026014515.1 Candidatus Bathyarchaeota archaeon
GATAAATAAGTTTTGGGGTGTGGAGGAGTTGTAACTACTTATTCTGATTTTTTTGTTTGCGGGATTCGCGGAATCAGAAATTTCGGACGTACCTACGTTCGAAATTTTTCAGTACGACAAACCCCGCCGCCTCTCCACCATAGCCTTCAACAAGCTCATGTACTGCAATTGCACCTTTAATCGGTCCAAAATATACGCTATATTGAAGCATCTCACCGCCTAGACGCCCGATGATCTCATTCAGGTTTGTCCAGAACCTGTTAGTTGCTTGTATTTTCCTGAAGTCATAGACAATAAGGTACTGGAACTCGGATTCTATGTCTTTCTCAATACTGTCTATGATTTTTTGGGCTCTGCTTTTTCGCCCCATGGTTATTTTGAACGTACCTATATACGAAAAAACTGCTGAGTCCCTTTCTCGCTCAACAAAGCAACAATCAGAAACCACATATCATTTATATCTGATTAAACCCCATCAATCACTGCTAGAAGGGAAGATTGAGACTATTGTGTCAAAACTCTTAACCAATAAACAGATACCCCGTCTAGTCGATTCTATGGAAGTGAAACCATGACAGAGCCAAATATCCAGATATACGACACCATGACACGCAGCAAACGCGTATTCAAGCCAATAAATCCACCAAAAGTAACAATGTATGTCTGTGGACCAACAGTATACGGAGACCCCCACATAGGCAACATCAGGAGCTTCACAAGCGGAGACCTCATCAGACGCTGGCTAGAGTACCGAGGATACACCGTCAAGTACGTCATGAACATCACAGACATAGACGACAAGACCATCAGAGACAGCGGCAAAGCTGGAAAAACCCTCAAAGATTTCACGGAATACTACACAACGGTATTCCTACGAGGACTCGACGCACTAAACATCAAAAGAGCCACGGTTCACCCACGCGCCACAGTATACGTGCCCCAGATGGTAGACTTCATCAAGACACTGGAAGAACTCGGCTACGCGTATGACGCTGAGGACGGCGTCTACTTCGACATATCCAAGTTTGAGGGCTACGGGAAACTCAGCGGCATGAACCTCGAAAAAGTAGAACAAACCGAGCGAATGTCATCAGACGAGTACGACAAGGAAAACGCACAAGACTTCGCACTCTGGAAGAAAGCCACACCAGAGGAAATGGACAGGGGAATCTACTTCGAGTCACCCTGGGGACCAGGCAGACCAGGCTGGCACATCGAGTGCAGTGTCATGAGCAAATCACTCCTAGGAGAAACAATCGACATCCACGCAGGCGGAGAAGACCTAGCCTTCCCCCACCACGAGAACGAGGTAGCACAAAGCGAGGCACTCACAGGCAAGCCATTCGTCCACTACTGGGTCCATATGAGACACTTGATGATTGACGGAGGCAAGATGAGTAAGAGTCTCGGTAACTATGTGAGCTTTGACGATGTATTGGCGAAGCATAGCCCTGATGCCTTCAGGTACTTCTACATTAGCACCCACTACAGGCGACCACTGAACTTTACATGGGCAGCCATGGAGTCCAGCGAGAACACCGTAAAGCGTCTTGAAAACACTCTAGACCTCATTGACAACGCTATGAAGGGTCCAGACACCAACCTAGACTATCATGAGCGTGAGGAGAAGCTACTAATCACGGTACGAGCCGAAAAACAGGGCTTCATAGAAGCCATGGATGATGATTTCGATACACCAGTAGCTCTAGGGCACCTCCACGCTGTCGCAGGAGCCATCAACGACTACCTACAGGAACCAGCAAACAAGGGCGTCTTAGAAGAAGCATCAGAGACCTATCATGAGCTATTGCATGTTCTGGGATTATTTGAGAAACGGAGCACTGGTTCTGATGATGTAACTGATAACCTGATGCAGTTTATCACTGATCTCCGTATGGAGCAGCGACTAAACAAGAACTATGCATTGGCTGATGAGATCAGGGACCGCCTCAAGGAGATCGGTGTCGAGATACAGGACACCTCAGATGGCACTACTTGGAAGATCAAGTAACCCCTCACTCTTTTATCCATAAACCACCCGTTTTCAAGTATGAGTTCTAAGCACGAGACAGCCCTAACTTGGCTCAAAGATAACAGCCCAGAAATGTACACGATGAGCGACCAGCTCTTCAAATGGGCTGAGCCCGGTCTCAGGGAATACCGGTCCAGCAAACGCCTAATCCAGTACCTTGAGAAGGAAGACTTCACCCTCGAAACAGGCATCTCAGACATGCCTACAGCCTTCAACGCCACATGGGGCAACGAGGGACCAGTAATAGGCTTCTTCGCAGAATATGACGCTACACCCGGACACAGCCAGAAACCAGTACCCTATGAGGAACCAGACGTACCCTATGGACCCGGGTTCACTGATGCTCATAACATGCTGGGGGTTGCCGGGTGCTTCGCAGCAGCCGCATTCAAACACGCATTAGAGAAGCATGGACTCAAAGCAAGGATCAGAATCCTTGGGACACCCGCTGAGAAGCTCTGCGTCGGTAAACCCTTCATGGCTCGTGACGGCTGGTTTGATGGTATGGATTGTTTGTTGGCTTGGCACCCAGGTGGTCCTACGACGGTTCTTGGTGAGGTTTGGCCACGTACATACAAGTCCAAGGT
>JAOZIG010000313.1 GCA_026014515.1 Candidatus Bathyarchaeota archaeon
ATACTTAATTATAAATGATGTGGGGTCAGCGTTTCCGCTCCTCAAGCTTAGAGAAGAAATACTTGATGACACCCTTAGGGACATCACGCTGAACCGTGACCCCAGGCGCTATCCAGGAATCACTACCGATTATCACACCCGGGTGTATGTTCACGTTGATACCTGTCTGGACATTATCACCCATGATAGCCCCCAGTTTCCTTCTACCACTGTTAAGACGTTCCCCTTTGATAGTTACCTCGATAGGTGTCTTGTCGAATCGTAGGTTAGCTGTTATGGTTCCTGCTCCTAGGTTGCAGTTTTTACCGATGATGCTGTCTCCTATGTAGCTGAGGTGGGCTGCGTGGCTGTTGTCGCCTATTATGCTGTTTTTTACCTCACAGGCGTTGCCGACTCTTACGTTGTCTCCGAGGCATGTGCCTGATCTGATGTAGCAGTTGGGGCCTATGTCGCTGTTTTCTCCTATTACGACTGGTCCCTCGATGTATGCTCCTGATCTGATTCTTGCGCCTTTCTTTACCCAGACTTGTCCATGGAGTTTGGCTCCGTCTTCTACTGTGCCGTCTATCCTGAAGTCTATGTGTTGTAGTGCGCGTTGGTTTGCTTCCAGTAGGTTCCATGGTAGTCCGATGTCCAGCCAGTCCATGGTCTCGATCTCGTGTTTTCTCAGCAATATTTTGTCGTTGATCATAAGCTGCATTGTGTCAGTGATCTCGTATTCCTCGCGTGGACTAACTGGTGTTTTCTTGATATAATCGAAGACTCCGTGGGGGAAGATGTAGATGCCGATGTTGGCGTATTTGCTTGGTTCTGTGCCTTTTGGTGGTTTTTCGACTACTTTTTTGATGTATTCTCCGTCTAGTTTGAATGCCCCGTATTGACTGGGGTCATCAACAAGTAAGGCTCCCACCGCTACCTCACCTTCCCTGTGGTTGGCTTTGATCTTTCTCAGTACTCCTTCTGCGATGTAGTGGTCTCCATAGAGCGCCATGAACTGGTCTTCTCCGACGAACTCCTCTGCTTGGAGGAACGCGTTGGCTGTTCCCAGTGTCTTTTCTTGTTTCTTGTAGCTGATCTTTACCCCATGTTTTGAGCCGTCACCGAAATACGTCTTGAACTGGTCCTCAAGATAGTTTGTGACCAATAGAATCTCAGTTATCCCCGCCTCTTTCACCCGCATTATCATCCATTCAAGGAGGGGTCTGCCGGCTACGTTGAGCATAGGCTTGGGTGTATAGTCTGTGAGTGGTGTGAGTCTGGTTCCTTTTCCCGCTACGAGTATTACTGCCTTCATTTTATCACCTGTTTAACAAGCCTCTGAGCCTGCGTCATCAAAGACTCCACGTCCTCCTGTGTTCTTCCCTCAACGGTTATCCTTAGGAGGGGCTCTGTGCCGCTTGGACGTATCAGCACCCATCCCCGCTGGGTCTCCAGCCGTACCCCGTCCACGGTGCTCACCTGTTCGACGTCCTTGAATGCGTCAGCTATGTTTTCGCTGATGGCTTTCATGGCTTCAGGTTTCTTGTTGTTGGGGCACTCATGTTTGGCTCTGCTGAGTGGGTATGTTGGTGCTTCTTTGATGAACTCCTCTAGGCTTTTTTCTAGGTAGTCTAATGCTTCTAAGACTTTTAAAGCTCCCATTACGCCCGCCGGGCACATGTGATGCTCGGGGAAGACCCATGCACCAACAGGTTCACCACCGAAAACAGCATCATGTTTCGCCATGGCTTCGGTGATGAAAGCGTCGCCTACTGGGGTTCTAACGACCTTTCCCCCTGCTGCTTTTACCATATCGTCTACGTTCATTGATGCGCCGACATGGGTTACAACTACTCCTCCTTGGTTGCGTTCAACAGCGTATCCCGCGTAGGCTGATAGCGCCCTGTCTGGGCTAACCATAATTCCGTCAGCGCCTACTGGCATCATTCTGTCTCCGTCCCCATCAAACCCGAAGCCTATCTCGCAGCTTGTGTTCTTCATGTATTCTCCGAGTCTGGTTAGGCTCTCTGCTGTTGGTTCTGGGTTTCCCGCTGGGAACATGCCGTCTGGTACGGCGTTGATTAGTTTGGCTTGTGTGGTGAACTCGTTGAAGGCTGTTGGGGCTAGGGTGCTTGTGGCTCCGCAGAAGCAGTCCAGTCCCACCCGGTACTCTGTGTCGATCTCGATATTGTCTACGAGCATATCCACGTAGGGTTCTATGGCGTCAATCTCTTCTACTGCTCCTACTTGGTTCCACTCAGCCCACTTGTATCGCTCGTTTTCGAGGATTTCCTCAAGTCTTAGCTGCTCCTCTATTGTGAGACTCATCCCCTGCTTGTTGAAGACCTTCAAACCATTATAGGGGGGCGGGTTATGACTGGCCGTTATCTCCACCCCGCTCTTGGCGCCTGTCTCAGTGATCATCCAAGCTGCGACAGGCGTAGGAACCAAGCCAATCTGAATTACATCGCCTCCGGCTGCGTTTACTCCGCTTGTGAGGGCTGCTTCAAGCATGGGTCCTGTGTGCCGTGCATCGCGTCCGATTATAGTTGTGCCGCCTTCATAGATGGTAGCTATTGCTGCGCCTACTCGCTGGGCGAGTGTAGGGGTTATATCGATA
>JAOZIG010000407.1 GCA_026014515.1 Candidatus Bathyarchaeota archaeon
GATTATGAACGCGGTGATGGCTAGTTGGATGTTTTTATGAGTTGTCAATTGTAACTCTGTATTTTTCTGTGGGATGGCGGCTCATATAGTGTTATTTTTTGTGGCTGGTTTTACTATGTTTGTTTATTTTATGCCTTCAGGAATGCATAAACCTATATTGTATATACAGTATAGATATTTGGCTATTAAGCTGGTGAAAAATTGGGAATAAACATTGAAACGCTCAAACAACAAATGCAGGACGAAGACTGCAAAAAACTACTAGCGCACTGCAAGGAACCAAAATCCTTCAATGATATAAAGAAAGCAAAGATCAAGGAAAGTAAACTCTTCAAGCTTCTTAAAGAGCTTAAACTGAGCGAAGCACTCCTTTTCGCAGACGGGAAATATTATACATCTCCTGATGCCTTCGAGTATCTAGACTAGCCAATATTTTAACAACCCTTTTTATCCAAAAACAAACCCAATCGACCAGCCCACTCTATGACAAGTATTTTCCTCTACAACTCAGAGATATACTTTAGATGAGCCTCAAACAAATCTGTGAACGCTGTGGCAGCGATGACCTATTCTATGATGAGGAGACGGGAGAGACCATTTGTCTGGGTTGTGGGATCGTTGTATCTAGAGACAACAGGGTACGCACGAGTCATCCAGTAGAAGATGAAGCCCCTGCGAGGGCTCAGATAAGTCGCAGAATGGATCGTCTCATGACCATCGACAAACGACTCAGGGTTGATGAGGAAGACATCTATGTTCTTAGACTCGCTGTGACCGAGATTAAGCGCCTCGTACAAATAATGCATCTACCAGAATACATCGAGCAAACAGCGGAGAGCATCTATCGGAGAGCCCAGAAAAACAACTTGATTTTGAGAGGTACCATTGTTGGTTTTGCTGCGGCATCAATATACACCGCTTGTAGAATGAGTGGTATTCCGAGGACCCTGCGTGAGGTCTCTGAGTATAGCTCTGAGAATGTGAAGTCTATCGCACGGATGTACCGGGTTCTCGTCACAGAGCTTGGGATCTCTGTTGAGCTGGATACCCCCATCAAACACCTCCCAAGCTTAACAAGCGAGGTGGAGGCATCACACCAAGCTGAGACCCTAGCAACTCGGATACTACTTGCGGTTATGGATGTTGGGCTTCATATTGGTAAGAGTCCAGAAGGATTAGCGGCAGCAGCCCTCTATATCGCTTGTAGGTCCCTTCGAGAGCCATGTACTCAGAGTGCCTTGTCTGAGGCTTCAGGTGTCTCATCATTGACCATACGAAAACGAGTGAATGGAATCAAGGAATCTGTAGACCTTGATAGTCTTGTGGGCTCAGCGTAGTTCCTTTACTTTCTCCATGAGTTTTCTGACGTTCTCTGGGTCAACAGGGTTCCATGTGTGTCCGTTTACTTTGAGGCTTGAGCCGATGATTGCGCCATCAGCGACTGATAGATAATCTTTCACGTTATGTGGCTTGACACCAGTATTGACCAAGACAGGCACATCAACATAATCCTTTATCGCCTTAATCGCGGAAAGATCAGCCTCTGCTCCAGCCATCTTACCTGAAACAAGAATAACATCAGCGAGACTCGACACAACAGCGCTATGAGCACGCTCAACCTCACTACGAGACCCAAGGGGTGAGGCGAACTCGGGAACCACGTTATAGAAGACCCTGATATCATCGGCGTCAATCATTGACCTATACCGTGCAAAACCTCCTGCATCAGGAGCCCAAAGCCCCATATCGGACTCATAGACGCCGGTTAAAACCTCACGGATAAAACCAGCGCCAGTGGCTTTTGCCATGGCTATCGCTGCTTTTGGGTCCCAGAGAAAATCCACTCCAAATGGTATTTTATCTGGCTTAGCCTCTGTGATCACCCTTGTCATGGCTGCTATCTGCTCTATGCCCGCTTCAAATACGTAGGGGCGGTCATCCTCGTTACAGAACATAACCGCATCAACTCCCCCCTCTACGAGAACCTTGACGTCTCTCTTTACCCAGTCAACTAGGTGTTGAACCCCCTTTTTGGCATCATATCTCGGTGTACCTGGTAACGCTGGTATATGCGCCATGGCGATCACTGGCTTTTCTTTCTTGAATAGTGTCTTGAACCATCCCTGTGTCTGCATAGGGGTTTCTGGGTTAGTTGAATAATTAAGTTTTAATCCTCTGAACTGTTTTACGATTCAGTTTGTTAAGTGGATTATTTTTTACATTGTTTTTCTCTGTTTAAGCACCCCAAATAGGGGAAAATAGATGAAATTTTATTAAACTCTAATGATGTGTAGTATTATGCCACTAAGCATGGATCTGTCCGCCAAAGGATTTGAGATGTTTTTCAAGCCTTGGCAGGTAGTAGCACTAAAATACCTAATATCGATTCGCCCCAATGGGGCCAACAGCAGAGAAGTCTATGTCCACGTTAGTAGCAAGATGGAGATTAGCCGAGCGAGTATAATTAATTTCCTTAATGCCCTTGTTGACGATAGTGTGCTGGAATATACGGAGACCACCGGGAAGGGGGGGCACCACCGGATTTACAGTATTCCGTATGATGAATCAGAGTTCAAACAGTTCCTCGCGGAGCAG
>JAOZIG010000360.1 GCA_026014515.1 Candidatus Bathyarchaeota archaeon
CAAAAGAAACCCAAAAACAACCCAGATCAAGAACCAAATAGTGACAAAAAACGTCACCTTAACGTGGTTCAGAAATGGTTAACACCTTATATGACCACAACTGTCTCATATTATGCCTAACTGGGTTGACTATTACCAACTGGACGCCTTCACCGAGACCCCTTTCAAGGGAAACCCCGCCGCAATATGCATGATGCCCACCAACCTCCCGGAGTCCCTCTACCTAGACATCAGCAGCGAGATGAACCTCAGCGAAACAGCGTTCATGGAACAAACAGAACCCGGAACATACAAACTAAGATGGTTCACACCAGTCAGAGAAGTACCCCTCTGCGGACACGCCACCCTCGCAGCAGCACACCTATTGTTTGAACACCTACAGATACAGGAGAAAAGAGTAAGATTCGAGACAAAAGCAGGGGCACTCTATGCAGAAAACACCGAGGAGGGTGTATTGATGGATTTCCCAGCGAACCCGCCCCATAGAGTCGAACCACAAAAAGATGTCTTGGAGGCATTGGGTGTTGATGAATGGGTTGACATCCAATACAGTCCGGGAAACGAGAAACTCATGATACACCTCGACTCCTACGAAACCCTAAGAAACATCTCACCAGACTTCACTGCACTACGAGACGCAGAAAACCCCCTAGGGTGGAGAGCCACAATGATAACCGCCCCCGGATTCAATGGCTATGACTTTACTTCACGCCACTTCGCCCCCCTCATGGGGGTTAACGAGGACCCGGTAACAGGGTCAAACCACACCGTACTAACACCCTACTGGAGCAAACTTCTGGGAAAGAAACGATTGCATGCTTATCAAGCTTCCAAACGAGGTGGATCAATAACCGTTGAGGACAAGGGAGACCGGGTTCATCTTATCGGACGTAGCGTATTAGTTATTGAAGGCAAGATCAACATAGGGTAATTTTGTTGGAGAATAATTCCTCGGATCGAAACAATGTCCATCGTGGTAACATGATTAATGAACACGATCTCGAGGACTATTGTTATCATCGCAGAAATTATTTATAATATTTGCGTTTTTCAGCAAATAACCTAAACATTTTTGTGAAAATGACGGCTTAGGGGAGACTCCAGACCAATCTAGGGACCACGATCCCTCCCTCTGGATGCTGCTCAACCGTTCTGATGATGAGTCCCTCTTCTACCATGAGGTTCAAACAGTCCATTATCTGGTTCTGGTCCCCCCATCCGATGCGTTGAAGCTCTTTCCACTCATCCAAGGTGATGTTAAACATCTTCTCACCACCGGACTCATTCAAGTTTAGCAAGAGGTCAAGACAAGTCTGTTTACCTTTCTCACCTAGGACCTTTATCACAACGTCCCTGAACCCCCATCTATCAATAGGTGTTGCCGGGGCATCTCTACAAACGTCAAGACGTGTGATCTTGAATCCATCCCGCGTCATCTTGATGAGGCTGTTCCTTGGAGCCGTGAATATATTGAACTCGTCTTCTACATGCTTGAACCCGAGGGGACTACTACTGAACATTGTCTCGTTGTCACCGACTGCCAAGGTACATGCCTGCATCCAGTTTGTGATATAGATGGTTTCAGGCTCATCCGCACTCATGACAACCAGTAAAACCATGCCTTCAAGCCGAGTCGCGGTCTCTCTCACCGCGTCTTCCATGCATAGTCCCTGTTTTCGGAGGGCGTCTATCATATGGACGGCTACCTCGCTGTCTGTGATGTAGTTGATGTCCTCGTTGTAGCCCTTGAAGGTGTACTGTTTTGCTAGCTCTGCCCAGATCTGTTCATAATTGAAGATAATGCCGTTATGTAGCAACGCAATGGTGTTATCCGTGCTAGTGAAGGGATGGGCATTCTTTGCCCGGTTATATCTTTCATCAGTGACGCTCGTCTCGCTAAGTCTACTGTGAGCGAAACCAGTGGTTCCAGATAATCCCATTATGTTGCTGTTTGCCACCACGTGATCCACTGAACCCGGTTGCTTGACCCAGCTTAATTGTCCATTATCCATTACAGCCATGCCTGTTGCCTGTCCACCGAAGTATCCTTCCTGTGGTCTAAGAGCTTCCATAAGTAGAGGCGCTATCGCCCTGTCTCCAATATACGCAGCGAGTTGACACATATCTAGCCATATGCGTAACGCGGTGGAGATTAAAATATTAACTGCATAAGAAAACCATTGATACTTGTTAAGGTTCCAAGGTCTTTCTAAGGTTCTCCAACATTATCCGTACAACAGTCTCCTGAGGCAGTTTAAGATACTCAAGCGCCCTTCTTACAAGCACCATCTGGTCTAGAACCCCAGTGATGTATATCTGGATAATCTGCGCAAGATGATCTGGCTGTAAATCATCCCTTATGGTTCCGTCTTCTTGACCAATCTCTATGATGTCGTACCATATTTTCATGTACTTTCTTAGCTCGTTGAAGTATCGTAGCATCGCTGTATCGCTTGTCTTAGGTAAGTTGTCTAGCTCTTCCTGTGTATACTGGTCATAGGTCTCTTCTATGGGGTGTTCTGCTTGGTTATTTAGTCCCATAAAGTGGCGGACGATATCGAAGTTGATGCTGTTTCGCAGTATGCCTTGGAAGACGATTGTTGAGAGCTTCATCGCCTTGTCCAGTCCAGTCGGCTCTATCTTCACAGCTTGTGGAAAAACTTGTTGCATCTCCTTGTAGTTCTCGACGCCAATCTCAAAATACAGTGTCTCCTTGTTGTCGAAGTAATTGTATAAGGTTGCTCGGCTGAGTAGTGCCTTGTCTGCGATCTCATCCATGTTTACGTTGTCGTAGGGTTGTGTGCTGAATGCTTCTCGTGCTGCGTTGATGATTATAATGCGCATTCTTTCTCTTTTTTGTTGGCGTCTGGACATTGTGTTTGATATAATCCACCGACTTATAAATATACTCGTTGTCTATTTTTTAGACGCTTTGTAGATATATTTATATTTAGGGTATAATATTTAGACGCTGTGTCTAAAATGAATGGTAAAGTAATGGTCGGATACATGAGCCAAACCGGAAACACAAAGAAAGTGGCAGAAGCCATCTATGAAACAATCCAAGGCGAGAAAACAATCGCCAACCTAAACCAACTAGAAAACCTAGAAGGATACGACATAGCCTTCATAGGCTACCCAATAGTCCAAGAAGGACCCCCCTCAAAGGCGGTTAATTTCTTAGCCGAACACGGGCAAGGAAAAAAGATAGCCCTATTCGTAACCCACGGAGCAGGGCTGAGCCTACCTCCACTACAAGACTGGCTCCAGAAGTGTCGAGACGCAGCAGGAAACAGTGAGCTTCTAGGGGTCTTCAACTGTCAAGGTGAGGTCAGCCAGAAGGTCCGAGACATGATGGCTTCTAGCGATGTTCCTAAGCTTCAGATGTACGCCAAGATGGCTTACTTGGCTGATGGTCAGCCTGATGCGGAGAACCTTGAGCGTGCACGTGTGTTTGCTCAGGGCATCATGGAGGGTATTTAGATGATCTTGGGTAATTTCGATTTGAACTCGGTATCAAATAGGATTACACTAACAGGCGTGCTATTCGTAGTGATCTTCGCTTTTGGAGTTGTTCTAACTAGATCAGGCAGTCCCTACAGCACAGTGTTATTAACCGTACATAAACTCGCTTCAGTCGCGGCTTTTATCCTCCTCATCAAGGCATTTGTCTCTGTAAATCAAACAACAGGTCTGAATACGCTGACAATTATTGTTGGAGTGATAGCAGGGTTAGCCTTCATCGGAACGATAGCAACAGGAGGCATCATCACAATTGGAGGGGACTTTCCAGAAATTGTCTACACGCTTCATCGCGCAATGCCCATACTAACCTTGGTCTTCTCGGGAGCCTCACTCTATCTACTATATTACATCAAGTGAATATGAGAAACCGAGACTGGTTAAGTAAAAAGGGAGATTATTTCTCCATCAGGGTAACCCAGCCCTTCTCGATGGCTGTAATTCCCGTACGAGCCGACTCAATTACACCGATGTGACCCACTTCCGCATGAAAATCACTTACCTCATTAACAGAGCCCGTGATCTGGGCGATAACAGTATCCGGCTTGATATCCAGTATCAATCCCTTGTACTTGTTGATAATTCCCAACGCCTCCTCCTGAGCCATGGGATCAGCCGTATGAAGCTTCACAAGCGCCAAGTCACGCTGAATAGTACGCAGCGGGTCGAGTCGTTTCACCCTGATGACATCAACCATCTTGGACATCTGCTCAACGAGTTTATCGATCTCATGGGCGTCAGCCTTGCTTGTGATGGTGATGCGTGTCGTGTCCTCATGCTCACCGGCAATCGCCGTGATGCTGTGGATGTTAAAGTTCTTGCGCCTGATGGTGTTGCTGATGTTGAACAGCACACCGGGTTTGTTCTCCACGAGGAAACTGATTACGTTAAGACTCATGGTCAATCATCCGTCAATATATCCTTTAAACCCATCCCCGGTGGGATGTGAGGATACACGTTCTCATTCGGGTCAGTCGGTACTTCAATCACCGTAGTATAGTCCGCGTCAACTGCTTCACGCATCGCTTTATTGAACTCATCCAAGGTCTCGGTTCTAACTGCATGAGCACCATAAGTCTTGGATAACTCAGTATAATCCACAGTATAGTCCCTGTCTACTGTTGAGAGCCTTCCATCCATGAACAACCGCTGCCACTGAGCCACCATGCCCAACAGCCGGTTATTCAATACTACAGTGATGATGGGTAAATCCTCGTCTACAGCAACCGTTAGGTTGTTCTCTGTCATGTGGAAGCCTCCGTCACCACAAATTGCCAACACTTTTCTGTCTGGCTTTGCTGCCTTTGCTCCAATAGCGGCGGGCAGTCCCCATCCCATGGTGCCCAAGCCTCCGCTTGTTAGGAATGTGCCGGGTTCATAGACATCGTAGTGGAGTGCGGCGAACATTTGGTGTTGTCCTACGTCCGTGGTTACGATGGCGTCGTTGGGTAATGCTTGTCTTATTGATCTTATGATATTCGGGGTGCTGATATCAGTCCCATACTCATAGGTGTCACAGTATTGTTTTACCTCGGTGATCCGTTTGTGCCATCCGTTGGTTTTGACGTTTTGAACCATCAAACGCTTGTAGAGACCAGATAAAGCGTATCTGGCGTCACCGATAACTTTGGTGATGCTGCTCACGTTCTTATCGATCTCACTCCTGTCGATATCAATGTGGATTATCTTGGCGTTTGGCGCGAAACCAGATAGATTCGCAGTTGTACGGTCACTAAACCTTGCTCCCACTACCAGTAATACATCAGCATCAGGCACCATGTAGTTTGCCTCATGCCGACCATGCATACCACAGAGCCCAAGACTCAACGGGTGATTACTGGGGATAGCTCCCTTACCCATTAGGCTCGTTGCAACAGGGGCCATCAATAACTCGGCTAGTTGTGCGAGTTCCTTTCCTGCTCCTGCTGCGATTACTCCGCCTCCAGCCATGATGACTGGTTTCTGAGCCGCCATTAGCACCTTTACTGCTGTTTCAAGCTCGTGTGGGTTAGGGTCGATAATAGGCTTGTAGCCTTCAAGCTCCACCTTAACATCGTAATCAAACTCAGCCTCCTCCGTAGTCACGTTCTTAGGCAAGTCAATAACTACTGCACCTTTCCTACCTGTGTTGCTGATGTACATGCCGGCTTTTACCGCCCATGGAATCCTAGCCGGGTCACGAACCTGATAATTCCACTTGGTGATGCTGGCTGTTACGCCGATGATGTCAACTTCTTGGAACGCATCAGTGCCCACCATATTCATGGGCACCTGACCAGTAAAGGCAACAAGTGGCGCCGAGTCAAGCTGAGCCGTAGCCACACCAGTTACTATATTGGTGGCTCCGGGTCCACTGGTTACCTGTACTACGCCGGGTTTGCCAGATGCCCTTGCGTAGCCGTCAGCCATGTGGGCTGATCCTTGCTCGTGGACGCCTGGTATGTACCTGATTTTGCTGTCTAGGAGGTCGTCGCATATTGGTATTAGCGCTGCTCCTGTGATTCCGAACATGTGTGTTACTCCCTCGTTTTCGAGGGTTTTGATGTACGCTCTACTGCCTGTGGTCTTAGTCATGTTTTGCTGCCTCCCAGATTCTATGGACCTTTACGGTCATTTTCTGTGAACTTTTTGGGTTACCTGAGAATACGATACCCCATTTCTTATTGCCCCGCGTTTGGGGGCTGGACAAAGCGATACCCCATTAAATTTCTCTCCTTAGAGGTTACGCCTAACAATGTGATGCTGTTTTAAAAAGGGTATGATTAATTTCCGTTGCCCATAACAGGGCTACTCATCGTTCCACTCATCATCAGAGGATGATTCCTCGGGCTCATCAAGACCAAGCCTGCTTTGACGCATCTTATCCAATAGATGCTGTATCTTCTCCTGTGCATTCTTGATGGTCTCACGGGTCTTTTTCTCAAACCTCTGGAGTGTCGTCTGCGTTTCTGTCATCTTAACCAGTTGAATTTCACTGATTTTTGATTTAAGCATCATCGAATGCTATTAGATAGACACGGTATGTAGCCATGAAGCCTAATCCTGTCTCAGTACCCATGCTATTTACTAGAAGAACCATGTATTGCTCTTGTATTTGCCGCCAAACAACTGCTTCAATGCCTGATGCTCGTCTTTTTCATGTCTCGAAAGCCTAAACTTCTCATTAAACCCAGTCGCCTTAACCCGTAGCTCATACTTTCTATCGTAATCCGTGGTATCCATCGACCTTACACGGATCTCCCGAACACTCATAACCGATACACTGAAAACATCATTAAACCGGGCTGAAACTTGCTGAGGTGTCCACCCAATAAAGTAATCTCCCATATTAGATGAGGCACTCAAACTGGTGGCGATTCTACCAAAGAGACCAACGCCTTCATCCTTCGCATGTGCGGTCATCTCCTGTCCAATCTGTTTTCTGTCTTCACCTGAGAGCTTAACAAAGAGCAATGTTTGAGGCGTCATAAGCAAAACATAGTATTCTCTTCCCAGAAGCCCCTTGGATAATCCACTCATTGACGCGAATATCTGCTCCCCTGTTGCTACTGGTCTCGGCGCAGGTACCGGTGCCTGAGCGGGAGCTGCTTGAAGCGGGGTTCCACAGTTACTGCAAAACTTGCTTCCGGGCTGGGTCTCGGCTCCACAGTTTGGACAATATGGCATACTGTCAATTACATGGTTTTTACCTATTAAGCCCCATGATTCCTGAACCTTATCCCTGTTACAAGTATCCAGAAGAGGAATAATCCCACAAGTAACCGCTGAGCTAACCCAATAGGCACATCCATCACCCCCGGTGTATGTCCTGTTATACAGTAAACCAAGAATCCCATCAAAGGCATACTCGCATAAAACATAGTTTTACTGAACACCCGATGCTTCTCCCACTCTGGAAGACCAATTGTATCCTTATAGAACCAGACAGGCATACCGAGAGCTGCAAGCTCCCCCACCAATGTTGCGTAGACATGTATCGTTGAGACCAGTGTATCCGCTGTGCCTCCTGCTTCAACTGGGAAAACCCCTGAGCCCACAAAGTCCAGGAGCCCATAGAGCATTATCAATACACCCGTCCATACGCGTCTATCCTCTCGTCTGAGCCCAGTTTGAACCCCATAACCGAACACAGTGATCATCAAACCAGTTACAATGAATACAACAGCTGCAGCCTGAGCCGTGACTGCTCCAGATTCACCTAGTTCACTCATGGTGTGGTAGATGTGGCTGTACTCTGGCTTGATAGCTCCGAGGATGATCACCGCAGAGGCGAAGAAAACCGGCGCAATAACCCCCAGCGTATAGAAACCGCGCCTCATACATGTACCTAGTATGTGGGCTGAAAAACATAACCAAAGACTAAGTGAGCCCCTTGATTATCCCGTCAATAGTAGCCTTCAGCTTCACCGGCTCAGAGCCTTTGACGCCATACATAGGTACAAGTATCTGCTTTTTCTCCAGTTCCTCTCTGAGTCTATCTATGAAAACACCGCGTCCAGTTATCTCCTGATCATGGTCTGATGTGGTATCTACACCGCAGCTTGGAGACCTATTCATCCCGATAACCGCCACTACCTCGAACCCGTTTCGTAGATACTCCTCCACTTGATACACCACCTGATCAACTAAACGAGATAGTACTTTGAACGTGTCTGGCTGCTTCAAGGCTCTACGGATACGCGTGTTCTCAACAACTACTGGACGCTCACCGCCATGAACATCACCCCTGTCCAAACCGAGACAGTTTAGCTCGGGGCAAGGCATCTGGAGTATGCTTATCCCCGCTTCAATCAGCGGATAGATTATGTCTTTCAATGCAACGGGAGCGTCTGCGGTTCCATCTGATATGGCGTTCTGGTTCAAAATACAATGAGAAACAAGAACCACCTTCTTTGACCTAACATCAGTGAACATATAGCTTCACAATTTTGTATCCCATACACATAAAGCGGTTTCCAAACTCTGCTTTTCACTGGAAAACAGCAAAGAACGTATAAACCCAGTAATCCAACCTCTACTCCACTGACCCTATATGCCAGAAACACAAGAGGAAAACGAGTTCAAGAACGTCATCAGACTAGGCTACGTAAGCTTCTTCACAGACTTCAGCAGCGAGATGGTCCTAAGCATACTCCCAGTCTACATACTAAACCTACCCGGAGGCAGCATAGCTACGCTGGGGTTAATCGAAGGCATAGCCGAGAGCCTCAGCTACATGCTAAGGGCTGTAAGCGGCATCATGAGTGACAAGTTCAGGAAACGCAAGATATTCATCCTCATCGGCTATGGGTTATCAAATCTTGCTAAACCCTTCTTTGCGTTATCAACTACTGTTAGCCATGTACTCGGGATACGGGTACTGGACAGAGTTGGTAAGGGTGTTCGTACGGCTCCAAGGGACGCCCTCATCAGTGACTCTGTGAGAACAGACCAGCAAGGAGCAGCTTTCGGGCTTCATAGAACCCTTGACCAGCTTGGTGCTATTATCGGACCTTTAATGGCTACGGCTGTTATGGTTTGGCTCGGTTGGACCGCGAGAGGTGTATTCTATCTCTCACTTGTGCCGGGTTCAATAGCGTTGTTCGTTATCCTATTCGGAGTAAAGGAGATTATTGGCTCTGAGACCCGGGATTTCCAGTTCCTTACTGGGCTAAAGGCGGTTCTACAGGGACCATACTTGAAGCTGCTTATCGTGGTTAGTGTGTTCAGTCTCGGGGCATTCAATTATAGCTTCATTCTTTTGAACGCGAAACAGATGGGCGTAAGCGATGCACTGGTGCCCATTGTCTACGCTGTAGTTAATGTCACACATACTGCTATCGCTATACCGGCTGGTAGGCTCAGTGACAAGATAGGAAAAGAAAAAGTCCTCCTTATGGGTTACATTGCATTCGCGGCTACAGCTGTGTTGCTCGCTGTATCCCCCTCAAGTGTACCCTTTGCGTATCTTATCGCCGCTGTTTTTGGGCTCTACATGGGTGTGGTTGAGACCGTTCAACGAGCAATGATACCAAGATACGTCGACAGCAGCCTAAGAGGAACCGCCTACGGCGTCTACTATCTCGTAGTTGGGTCCTGTTTCTTCTTCGCCAACAGCGTAGTAGGCTCACTCTGGGAGCGTTGGGGTCTCTGGGCCTCAAGCCTCTACAGCGGTGGATTAGCCGTGATAGCTGTAATTGGTCTCTTTATATTGACCAGACGCGAGGAAGTTTGAAGGCAATAATCGGAGTCAACCATTATATTGTGTCCAACAGCATCAACATTGTATGAGCAGTCACAGTGAACGCATCAAAGCAGTACTGGAACGAGACAAGCTCTATGATGGCGTATTTGTCTATGGCGTCAAATCAACTGGCATCTACTGTAGACCATCCTGTGGCTCAAGACGACCCTCAACAGAGAACATAGAACTCTTTGATACACCAGATGAGGCTGAGGCCGCTGGTTACCGTGCATGTCTACGCTGTAACCCAGCGGAGTACCTGAACCCAAACGAGGTGTTCGTGGAGCGTATCACCAGTTACATGGCTGCTCACATCGATGAAAAACACACCCTTCAGAGCCTTGCCGCTGAGTTTGAGGTTAGCAAGTATCATCTTCAGCGGACATTCAAGTCCGTTCTCGGCGTCTCACCTAGACAATACATCGAGGCGAAACGCCTTGAGTTATTCAAGAACCGTATCAAGAACGGTGAGAAAGTGGACAAAGCCATGTACGGCTCAGGGTTCAGAAGCCGAAGCAGGCTCTATGAGAAGGTTCCCGGGAAACTTGGTATGACTCCTACAGAGTATCGTGAGGGCGGCTCTGATGTCTCAATCACTTATTCAGTTTTCCAGACATCGATCACCAATGTTCTCCTAGCACGCACAGCCAAAGGAATATGCGCATTGTACCTTGGGGATGACGAAGAGCCCCTTGTTGACGAGTTGATGAAAGAGTTCCCCTACGCAGAGGTAACCCGAGACGATGAGGGGCTCACAGAGTTCATCAAGCCCCTGAACGATTACTTTGAGGGACGAGACTTCAACCCACGACTACCCCTAGACATCCACCGCACAGCATTCCAGTGGCAAGTATTGAAAGCCATACAAGAGATTCCACCGGGTGAGACCAAGAGCTATACGGAACTAGCTGAATCCATCGGTAAACCCAAGGCTGTACGTGCTGTGGCGAATGCCTGTGGACGAAACCCGGTATCAGTGTTGATCCCTTGTCATCGTGTGCTACGTAAGAACGGTGAGCTAGGTGGTTATCACTGGGGTGTGAAAATAAAGAAGCAATTGCTTGCTCATGAAGAAAAAATAGTTGAGTAGAGAAATTATTTCTCTAGTCCGCTCATCTTGCGGATTTCTTTGCCGACCTTCTCGATCTCAAGGGCGTCACATTCAGCCATGAGTTCATCGAACTTCTTGGCTCCTGATTTGCTCTCACTGATCCATGCCTTGGCGAAGCTCTCATCCTGAACTGCCTTCAAGGCTTTTCTCATGTTCTCCTCGACGTGGTCATCGATTACCATGGGTCCGATGGTCATGCCGCCCCACTTGGCGGTGTCGCTGACTGCTCGGTACATGCCTCCGATGCCGCTAGTGTAGATCAAGTCTACGATGAGCTTGAGCTCGTTGCATACCTCAAAGTACGCGCTCTCAGGTGGGTAACCTGCTTCTGTTAGTACCTTGAAGCCTCTTCTGATTAGCTGGTCTACGCCTCCACAGAGGACTGCCTGCTCACCGAATAGGTCTGTCTCGGTCTCGATCTGGTAGGTTGTCTCAAGTACGCCTGCTCTGCCACTGCCAATCGCCTTAGCGATAGCTAGTGCTTTCTGGAGTGCCTTGCCTGATGCATCCTGATGAACCGCTACAAGGGCTGGTACACCGAAGCCTGCCTCGTACTGTCTTCTGAGTTCAGGTCCGGGGCTCTTGGGTGCAACCATGATAACGTCGATGTCTGATGGTGGCTTGACCTCACCGAAGTGGATGTTAAAGCCGTGAGCGAACTGTAGTGCCTTGCCTTTCCTCATTGCGAGGCTTACCTCTTCTCCCCACACCACTGGCTGAGCCATATCTGGCATGAGCATCAATACGATGTCCGCCTTCTCGGCTGCCTCAAGATGTGTCATGGGCTCCCAGCCGTCTTCCTTTGCCTTCTTCCAGCTTTTACCGCCTTCACGGAGACCTAGGACGACGTTTACTCCGCTGTCCCTCATGTTTAATGCCTGGGCTCTGCCCTGGCTTCCGTAGCCGAGTACGGCTACTGTTAGGTCGTCTAATATTGATCCGTCAATATCTTTGTCGTGATATACTTTCATTTCTTATTCACCGTTATAGTTGGAGCCGTCCTTTCTCTAGGGCGGTGATTCCTGTTCGTGACATCTCCACGATGCCGATGCTTTTAACATATTCTAGGAACTCATCGAGCTCACCGGGGTATCCTGTGACCTCTGCCATGATATTATCATCATCGATGTCCAGTACCAGCCCGTGCTGGTTGTTGATGTGTTTCAAGGCATCTTCTCGTGCAATGGGGTCCTGTGTACTTAGCTTGACTAACAGCATCTCTCGCTGTATGGTCCTCAATGGGTCTAATCGTTTTACCTTGATGACTTCAACCATTTTCTCAAGTTGCTCAACGAGGTTAGCCAGTGTCTTGGCGTCCGCGTCTACGCTGATGGTCATCCTGCTGTACTTGGGGTCCTGTACTGTTCCGACTGCGATGGATTCTATGTTGAATCCTCTGCGTCTGAATAGGTTGGTAACATTGAACAAGACGCCTGCCTTGTTCTCGACTAGGAAACTTACTGTATGTATAGCCATTAGTCCGCGCTCCAGAGTGTGTCTTTTAACCCGAGTCCCGGTGGGATCATGGGCATGACGTTCTCATCTGGGTCGATTGGAACATCGATCACAGTTGGAACATCAGCCTTTATGGCACGTTTTACTTCTCGCCTGAAATCATCAAGTGTAGTAGTACGTACACCCGCTGCTCCATAGGCTTCAGCCAGCTTCACATAGTCTGGGTTGCCCTTGAGCTTCACGGCGCTGTATCTTCTATCATAGAAGAGGCGTTGCCACTGGGCTACCATGCCTAGCACATTATTGTTGAGAACCACCACTATTACTGGTAGTTCCTCTTCCACTGCTGTAGCTAGGTTGTTCTCAGTCATACCAAAGCTGCCGTCACCCGCGATATCAACCACAGGAACCTCCGGTTTGGCTGCTTTTGCTCCGATGGATGCCGGGAATCCCCACCCCATTGTGCCTAAGCCGCCGCTTGTGTGGAATGTTCTTGGGAGATATGTGTCGTAGTGGAGGGCTGCCCACATCTGGTTCTGCCCTACTTCTGTGGTGACTATTGCGTCTCGTGGAAGTAGTTCTCTCAATGCTCTGATGACTTTTGGTGCACGTAGATAGCCATTGGCTGTGTCTGCTTCTGTGTTCCAGTCGTGTCTAAACTCTTGGATACGGTTACTCCAAGCCGCTGATGGGTTATTCTTCAAGACCTTGACCCGTTCCAGTAGCCCAGCTAAAGCTTGCTTAGCGTCACCGACTACCTTTGTGACTGTCTCGACGTTCTTATCGATCTCACTGCGGTCAATGTCAATGTGAACTACCTTGCCATTTGGGTTAAAGTCAGCTACCTTGGCGGTGGTCCTGTCACTGAACCTTGAACCCACTACCAGCAATACGTCTGCCTGTGGCACCAAGCTGTTTGATGCCTGAGTACCGTGCATACCACAGAGACCAAGACTCAACGGGTGGTCCTCTGGGAACGCGCCTTTACCCATCAAGGTGTTTGCCGTTGGAGCCAATAACGCCTCGCTGAGAGCAACTAACTCGTTTGTTGCTCCAGCTGCGATTACTCCTCCACCAGCCATGATCAATGGGCGTTCTGCCTTCGCCAGTATCTGTGCTGCCCAGTCAAGCTCCTGTGGGACAGGCGTATGATCCATCTCGTATCCCCTGAATTTTATCTCGGGGTTGAAATCCATCTCACCACTCAATGTAGTACAGTCCTTGGGTATGTCCACCAAGACCGAGCCTTTTCGTCCAGTGTTAGCGATATGGAAAGCCTTCTTAACCGTCTCCGGTATCTCACTTGGCTCACGCACCTGCATATTATACTTGGTTACGCTGGCTGAGACGCCGATGATGTCACACTCTTGGAACGCATCAGTGCCGATAACGTTACGGTTGACCTGTCCAGTAAATGCAACCACAGGACTGCTATCTATCTGAGCCGTGGCTACACCAGTAACAAGATTTGTTGCACCGGGTCCACTGGTCGCCATACATACGCCTACCTTGTTCAGTACACGTGCATAGCCGTCAGCCATATGTGCGGCTCCCTGCTCATGTCGGGCAAGAATAAACCGCATGTCGCTGTCTAGTAGTTCGTCGCAGATAGGAATCAGTGATCCTCCTGATATACCAAATATGTGTTCAGTGCCCTCGTTCTCGAGTGATTTTACAAATGCCTTACTTCCTAACATCTCAGTCATGTTTTCCAAGCTCCCATACTCTCGTCAGACGATACCCTGTCAAGGCTGTCTGTTGTTTCGATTCTTTTCTACGGACTCTACGGTCCGTGGGTTTCAGTTGTCGAGGTTTACCAACTAATAAAACGATACCCCATTTACATCCCCTCCGTGAGGGATCTGACAAAACTATACCCCATTTTTGTCTACTCCAATAGGTTGGTACCCATTTTAGACCTTATATTAGATAAAAAGGTTCCCCCCTTGGTTAATGTTATTTTATCGTCACCCCCCACTAATACCATGACCAAGTATAACGATCTTGGAAAACGGATGGAGCAACAGCTCCGCCTAAACACCCATCCTCTCGCCATAAAGATGCTTGAGACGCCAGATGATATTCCCCCTGAAGCCTTCAGACCCCTAGAGAAATTCGGGAAATGCCTCTCAACGTGCCAAGTATTCGCCCTAAGTAGACGCTTCGGTGAGACAGTGGCACAGTTATTTGAGGACATGTGGTGCCCAGAACCCGTAATCGGATTCGGACTAGCAGAACCACCAACGTACTTCTTCGAGGGAAAGACCCGTTGCCCCGGTGGCGTCAAGGACCTTGAGGCTGGAGCAAACTGGGCAAAAGAGTTCCCACGGTTTGAGACCGGGAAATATGTTGGCGTGGTATCTGCGCCTCTCACAACAGCAAGTTTTGAGCCCGATGTTGCTATAGTCTACTGTGACAGTGCTCAGCTACTCAGGCTTCTTCTAGGGTTAGCCTATGAGGATGGACGAGACATAACCACAGTACTAGGCGGGCACTCCGCTTGTGTATATGCAGTGGTTCCTTCAATGCTCAAAGGAGAATGTCAGGCATCAGTCCCATGCAGGGGCGACAGAGGCTACGCGGGAACACAAGACTACGAGATGATATTCAGCATCCCCCGTGACCTGATTGAGCGCGTCGTAGAAGGCATGGATCAACCCGGTACAAGCAGCAGTCCTACACGATTCAGCATGAATCCAGAGTACATGCTATCCACGGGATACGCTGAGATAGCCAGACTCATGGGGCAAGTGGACTCAGAGGGCAAACCTATCAAGGGGTATGGTGGAGAAGACAGGCGTCTGAACCTCCAGTATAGATAGCCATACCTCAAACGTTATCTTTCCAACCCGCCCCCTTATTCTCGATAAATATGAGTCAACTCACTCATCTTGAATGTTCATCATGCGGCGAAAAACACGACGCAGACATCGTGCAAACCGTCTGCAAGAAATGCGGAAAACCCCTCTTCGCAAGATACGACCTTGAAGCCGTCAAGGAATCAGTCACCAGACGTGAACTGGTGGCAAGAGAAGCCACAATGTACCGCTACTTTGAACTTCTACCCATCAAGGACAGACGAAACATCGTAACACTGGGTGAAGGCTGGACACCAATGACACCAACCCCCAGCCTCGGAAAATCCATCGGACTACCAGACCTCTGGATAAAAGACGAGGGAATCATCCCAACAGGTAGCTTCAAAGCCAGAGGGCTCGGCATGGCGATAAGCAAAGCCAAGGAATTGGGCATCAAAAGCGTAGCCCTGCCCTCAGCTGGAAACGCTGCCGGATCAATGAGCGCCTACGGAGCCAGAGCAGGAATGAAAGTCTATGTATTCATGCCCAAGGACGCACCCAAGGTGAACCAAGTAGAGTGCCAAGTAGTCGGAGCTAAAGTTGTACTCGTTGATGGACTCATCAGCGATGCGGGTAAACTCGTCAAAGAAGGCATGGACGAGATGCAGTGGTTTAACGTCGCTACACTCGGAGAACCCTATAGGGTTGAAGGCAAGAAAACCATGGGTTTAGAGGTAGCAGAACAGTTCGACTGGAAGCTACCAGACATGATCATCTACCCCACAGGAGGAGGCACAGGCATTATCGGCATGTGGAAAGTCTTCGACGAGTTAGAGGAACTAGGCTGGATAGGCAGTGAGCGCCCCAGAATGGTCTCAGTACAGGCAGAAGGATGCGCACCAATCGTAAAAGCATACGAGGAAGGGCTCAAGGAATCAACATTCTTCCAGAACGCAGAAACAAAAGCATCAGGACTCAGGGTACCCAAAGCCCTAGGAGACTTCCTAGTACTGAACGCTGCAAGAGACAGTGGCGGTAAATGCATATCGGTAAGCGACGAGGAACTCATGAAAGGCGTCTCGGATATAGCCAAACACGAGGGAATGTTCGCTTGCCCAGAGGGAGCAGCAACCTACGCAGCCTTGAAGAAGATGCTAGCAGAGGGCAGCGTTGACAAAGGTGAACGAGTAGTACTCTTCAACACTGGAAGCGGTCTCAAATACACAGACCTCTTCACAGTTGATGCCCCAATCGTTGACCCTAAGGCGAAATTCAACTACGCGAGCCTCAAATAACCCAAAATTTTTTCACAACATTTTTCCATCCAACCCACTAAAGGCTACAAGATTCCATGACTGAAGCCAAAGCCTTCGCACCCGGACACCTAACAGGCTTATTCCAAATATGCACAGAAGGAAACGATCCCCTACGCTGGGGGGCACGAGGCTCAGGCGTCAGCATAACACAAGGTGTCACTACCCACGTAACCCTCGAACCCGCCGAGAAACCCTCCGTAGACATCTACATCAACGATGAGCACATGATCGACGCCAACGTAAGCGAAAACATGCTCACCAAATACAATGAATTCATCGCTGAACCCCTCCGAGTAATGGTAAAACACACAATCACCACCCCCATAACCGCCGGATTCGGAAGCAGTGGAGGAGGAGCCATCAGCCTAAGTCTAGCCCTAAACAAGGCACTAGACGCGGGATTATCACGACAAGAGGCAACACAGCTAGCTCACCTCGCTGAAATAGAGTGCAAGACAGGTCTAGGCAGCGTATTCGCAGCAGACAGGGGTGGCTTTGGTGTGCTCTATGAGCCAGGAGCACCTGGAATTGGTAAGGGTAAGTGGATGGAGGATACAAGTGGGCTTGCTGTTGTCTACCTTTATTATGGTCCTATTCACACCAAGGAAGCTCTCTCAAATCCAGACCTAGTAAAAAAGATCAATCAACTTGGTAGAACCTACGTTGATGAACTCTACGCTGAGTTGACTCCAGAGCGTTTCATGTATTACAGTAGAAAATTCACAGACCACGTAGGCTTAGCCACTAAACGAATCCGTGGAATATTCAAACAGATGGACCGAGAAAAAATCACATTCACAATGGCAAACTTTGGTGAAGTAGCATTCACAGTCCAAACCAAGGAACGAGCAGAGGAAGCCGTCAAAACACTTGAAGCCCTTGGTGAGAAACCGGTTCTTTGCTCTGTTGATGAACATGGAACCCAACTACTATAGCAACTGCTAGTTTAGTTGATGAAACAACGAGAAAGTTTGATTGTTTTAGAGTCTTGATGGGATCAGCAGCTCTGTGATGTAGTGAGTCATGTGAACTGGGCGTGGAACCTTCATGCTCATCTCTAGGAAGTGGTCAAAACTATTTGCCTCAAACACCCAAACATAGTTCCATTTGGCGTTCATACTCCCGTAAAGACCCTCATGTTCTACACCTGTCTCGATGCAGCTCTTCTGCATCTTTTTGTCATGCTCTTTAAGCTCCTTACGTGTGCCTATCCAGTCGAAGTATAGTAGGATTTTCATCCTTCGGTCCCCCCTAGGTTCCCAAGGCACCATATATTCTTATCGCTCCTCTTTTACGGTTACTCGACACTCAATATGAGTTTTCCGCAGTGATCACAAGTGATATTAGCAAAGTTGAACCAATTTTCTAGCTGTTAGTGAAGATTATGACTAGCCCTTTTGATAAACCAACCATCGAGAGCAGGCTCAGCGTAAGAGGCGTAAAATGGCACAGAGACGCGTCAGACATCATACCCCTCTGGCTCGCAGACCAAGACTACCCCATCTGCCCCGAGCTCAAACAGGCTCTCCGTGAAGCAGTAGAAGAAGAGTATACAGTATACGCATCAGACCTACCCGCAAGGGAAGCAATGAAAGAGAAGATCAAACGATACAATAGCATTGATGTACCCGTTGATCAGATCATGCTCACACAGGGGGTTATCCCCGGCATGTGGCTCGCAGCCAAACACGCTTGCAGACCCGGCGACGAGATGATTGTAACAGACCCCATGTATTTCCCGTTCTTCACCATCGCAGACGTAACACAGGTCAGAAAAGTCTACTGGAAACTCAAACTGGATGAAGGCTACAAGTTCGATATCGACAGGCTCAACGATTTGATCACACCCAAGACCAAGCTCATCAACGTATGCAACCCCCACAACCCCGCAGGCAGAGTAATGACCAAAGAGGAGCTCAAGGGAATCGCAGACATCGCAGTAGACAACCAGATCTACGTCATGGTGGACGAGCTATGGGAAGACATACTCAACGATGGTAGAAAACACGTCAGCCTAGCCTCACTGAACCCAGAGATCGCTGATCTAACCCTAACAAGCTGGGGATTCAGCAAGACGTGGAGCGTACCAGGATTACAGGCAGGATACCTTGCTTGCACAAACAAGACCATGTTTGAGAGCATACAAGCCATCAGCCAAGGTATACTCAGAGGTACCAACAACTTCAGCAAGGCAATAGCTCCTGTGATCTGTGGCGGTAAAGCCGATTACTGGGTAAGGGACCTTAACAAGTATCTCCAAGAAGTTAGAGACCTCGTAACCAAACGACTCACAGAGATGGGCGACATCACCGTACCCCACCTAGAAGGAACCTACTTGATGTTCCCTAAGTTCAACTACGGACTGACAAGTGTCGAACTGAACAAGGTCTTGATGAAGGAAGCAAAGGTTAGCCTCAATCAGGGCGCTGTGTTTGGACCAGAAGGTGACGGGCACATGAGAATCTTGACAGCCACAAGCAAGAATATCATGAATGAGGCTCTGGACAGGATTGAGAGCATCATCCCAACCCTTGAAAAAATGAAGTAACCATCTTTTTTTTATTTTATTGGCCACTGTACTCTGATACCCTTTATTTTGTTAAAATGCGGGTCATCAGTTATTACTAGTGTTTTTTCTTTTTGTGCTGTAGCTGCTATTACACAATCAGCCATTGGGTTATTCGTAATATGACTTATCTCGGCAGCCATAATCGCGAGCTCTTCTGTCATTTCTTTAACTTGGAAATCACGTGTTAGTACTTCAGTTCGTAGCTTGGCTACTTCTCTTCCTTCTCTCGATAGAACAGTTTTGTATATCTCATAGACTGTAACTGTAGAAACGATCCTGTTCTTAGTTTGAACAAGATTGTCTGACAACTTACGTAGAGTATTTGAGTTGCTTGAGTAAAAGTATTCAACGAAGAAGCGAGTATCGTATACTGCCTTACTTGGCATCTCGTTCTCTCATCTCATCTAGTTCAGCTTTTACCTCTTCAGGTGTAGCAATATGGCTTCCAGCGCCGGCCAGATCAAAGATACTAGTTATCTTGGTGATAGTTATTTTTCCCTCTTCCTCTGTAATCGCCACCTTTGATCCAGGGATTATGTTGTACTTTTTACGCAAATCAACAGGTATTGTTACCTGACCTTTTGGTGTTACAGACACCTCTGTCATACCTATGAACAAGTATTACCCTATAATAGGTATTACTAAAAGGGGGTTTATTCTACCGGCTCTTCCTCGGTCTCGTATTTGAACTGCATCTCATAGAGCTGTTTGTACAAGCCGTCTAGTTCGATGAGTTCATCATGGCTGCCTTTCTCGGCTATCTTGCCTTCATGGAGAACGATGATCATATCTGAGTTGCGTACCGTGCTGAGCCTGTGGGCGATGATGATGCTTGTCCGGTTCTTGAATATCTTGTCAAGTGCCTGCTGTATGATTAGCTCTGTATATGCGTCGATGCTGCTGGTTGCCTCATCCATGATCAGTATCCTTGGATTAGCTAACAATGCACGTGCTAGGCTTATGAGTTGACGCTGACCCACACTGAGCCTGCCGCCTCGTTCCCTTACCTCCGTCTGATAGCCTTCAGGAAGCTTCATTATGAACTCATGCGCACCAACTGTCTCCGCTACCTCGATTATCTCCTCATCCGTGGCATCAAGGTCTCCGTATCTGATGTTATCCATGATGGTGCCGCTGAAGAGGAAGTTATCCTGTAACACAACCGCCATCTGGGTTCGTAGGCTCGCTAGCTTAATGTCCTTGAGATCATAGCCGTCAACGAGCACGGAGCCCTGTTTGGGGTCGTAGAACCTGTAGAGGAGGTTGATCATGGTGGTTTTTCCTACGCCTGTGGGTCCTACGAGGGCTACTGTGGTGTTTGGTTTGATCTCTAGGTTGATGTCAGTGAGTACGGGGGTATCATCCTCGTATCTGAAGCTAAGGTCACGGTACTCGATATGCCCCTCGATGGGCGGGATTTCAACAGCATCTGGCTTATCCAGTATTCCCTTTGGAGTATCCATGATGTCAAAGATGCGTTCAGCAGCCGCTAATGCGCTCTGGACGCTGTTCCAGAAACCACTCAGGTCCTGAATGGGCATGAAGAACCTGCTGAGGTAACTCATGAACCCAAAGAGTAGGCCTACGCTGAGGGTGCCATTCATCACCGCTGTTCCGCCAAAGTATAGCACCAAGAAGTTCCCGATTGCCGTGAATACGCTGACTGCTGGCCAGAAGGCGCTCATGACTTGTCCTGCTTGGACGTTTGCCTGCATGTTGCTTTGGTTGACTTGCTGGAACTCGCGTCGGGTCTCGCCTTCTCGGCTGTAGCTCTGTATTTCTTTCATGCCGCTGACGCTTTCTTCCATCTTGGCTGAGACGCTTGCTATGGTTTTTCGGGTTTCTCTGTAGACTTTGCGTACTCTTCTGCCCCAGATGTAGAGGAATATAACCATGAGGGGTATGACGCTGAAGGTGATGAGGCTGAGCCTTAGGTCCATCCAGATCATTATGCCGATGATTCCGATGAGTGTGAGTACATCTGATATAAC
>JAOZIG010000074.1 GCA_026014515.1 Candidatus Bathyarchaeota archaeon
CCCACTCCTTTGGCTTTACAATTTGCACAGGCTGGATTCATGTCTTTATTTGGATCCCAGTTTGTGAAGTTGCTTCTGAACTCGTGGTTTAATATGCCGTAGTCGATATGCCCTATGACTGTTTCTTGCTCATACCATGCTCTTTCATCAGTCATCTTATTAAAACGATGGCAAGGCCTTATGGCGCCGTCGATGGAAATTCCAACGTAGCCGCGACCTGCCCCACAGGGAGCTGAGTTTCCCATATGATTACCCATGGCTTGCGAGCAGCTGTCTTCTATATACTTCAGGCTTACAGGGTCTCCTGCTTCGTGCATTTCACAATACCACATCGATACTTCAGTCCATACATCCTTTAGGACGATTAGCCTTTCTTTTGTCCAGTCCCCTTCGGATACCGGCGAGTAGGCTATGTCTCTGATCCCTTTGGAATAGAGATACTTTAAATCGTCCAGGAATGTATCAATGGTTTCGACAGAGAAGCTGATTCTTGCTTTTGCGAATGGCCACCTCTCTACAATCTTGGTGAGGTTGGCGTCCACGTCCTTCCAGCTTCCCTTGCCGTTTGGATATTTTCTATGCATGTCATGGTTGACTTCTCGTCCGTCTACTGATAGCAGGAAGTAGCATCCATGCTCTTCTAGGAAGTCAAACTTATCTTCGGTGAGCAATGTTACGTTTGTCGTTCCTCCGAATGTTATCCTTATACCCGTTTCTTTGGATTTTCCCTCAGCGTAAAGTATAAGGCTTTTCATAAGATCGAATTTGAGAAGTGGCTCTCCGCCCCAAAAGGACAACTCAACCTTATCGGCTCCTCCGTTTGTACTTTCATTAAAAAGCCAGTCTATTACTTTTTTGCCGGTCTCTTCGCTTAAGTGCGATGTTTCTATGCTTTTATCAAAACAGTGGCTAAAGCAATAATCGCAAGCAAGGTTGCATGCCTTGGTAAGATCCAACGTAATAGCTGTAATCGGAAAACCCGATTCAATAGGCGTAAGTGCCTGGTTCTTTCTCAAATCCATATTTTGTCTCCCCTCTTATTGGTGGTAGCTTGTGTTGTGACAGTCTCTACATACATCTGTGTCGCAGGTTCCATCGCAGGTACATGCTTGGTATGCATTGCATGAGTTGCAGGTTGCACATGTGGAATAGTCATATCTACTAGGCGCATTACAGGTACACCCTGTAGGTTCGCTGTAGCAGGCCTGGTTGCAAGAACACGTCGGTTCACTATAGCAAGTTAAATTACATGTGCATGAACTTGGTTCGCTATAGCAGGTTTGATAGCAAGAACATCTGTCTCCTTCGTCGTAGTCGTATCCTGTTGAACAGGTCGTCTGTGGAGTGATGGAGTGTGTCGTGCTGCCCTTTCTAAACTTGATCTCCAGTTGCGGAGGATCGTCATATCCTGGTGGATTAAAGTAAGCATACTTGGTCCGATCGGTACTGCTTGTCCAGAGGACGACACCTTTTGCTTTGCCGTCTCTAAAGGCTTTCCCAAATTCCGTACCTAGATCTACCCATTGCGTTTCTCCTCTGGAAAATTCTACTGTGAGGGTTTTATTTGGAGCGATCACTTCTCCGTTGTCCCTTGTTAACCAGATGTCTTCTGTTTCATTGTGCATATTGAAGGTTACAGGAACATCAACAGGATATCCATGCGAAGTTGATGCACGCCTGATTCTTAGTTTACAAGAAATGACTGTGGAGTCTTTTAATGCTGTCTTTATTGCATCACTATCAAAGAACATATATCCTTTGTGCCTTCCATAATATCCCGGATACTGCCAGGTGTAATAGTCGTAGTACCATGCTCCATGAAAGATCCATGGTCTGTTTACTTCATAGTCGTCTTGTGGATCTCCACGCCAGCCATATGTTGACGTATTCATTCTGTCGCGCCAGCTTCTACCAGCCAGACAGTTAAAGGTCATAGTTGTGGTGTTCTCATACTCATAAGCAGTATTGTTACACGTACAGCTGATCGGTTCGTTGTAGCACGTTGCGTTACATGAGCAGGCTTCATATCCATAGCTTGCACTATTGCACCCGCAAGCTGTTGGTTCTTCATAGCATCCTACATCACAGCCGACAGCGCAAGGACTGTAGGCATTGCATGCATCGCACACTTGACAAGCTACTGCACCGTAACCGGTTGTACAGGTGGATGTATTCACATCACAGGTTGCGCATCCGTTATAGGCTACTGCTGATGATGTGATGTATCTAAGTGCAGTCTTGAAGACTTGCTCTCTTGTTACTTTCTTATCATCAACGGCATCGTATGCGGATAGGTCTATTGGTGATCCTACGTTTGTTGGATGCTGCGGTGCTCCTGCGATTGTTTCTACGCCCTCTACTATCTGGTTAAAGGCGTCAATGTCAACGGTCTTTTCTATGTGCAGGGTATCGGTTTTGTCCAGTTTGAAATAGAAGATTTTGAATTGGTAATCCGAAGAAATTGTGAAGTAATCGACTGTTTGCCCTGACCAACCTGTTTCTTGAGAAAGATCAATAGATAGGACTTTTGTTCCGCGCTCAAGCGCGCAAGGTATTTGTGCTGTTCCAAGAAGTTGGTCTG
>JAOZIG010000308.1 GCA_026014515.1 Candidatus Bathyarchaeota archaeon
TGAGCACCCATGGTAGGCTGACCGGTGCTTGGTCCACCACGCATGACGTTTACTATGACGCATGGTGCCTCAGTCATCACAGCCAGTCCGATGTTTTCCAGCATGAGGCTGATGCCGGGTCCGCTTGTGGCAGTCATGGCTTTCATGCCTGAGAAGCTGGCGCCTATTACTGATGCTATGGCTCCTATCTCGTCCTCGAATTGTACGAATCTTCGTCCTAGTTGGGGGAATCTTGATGCTATGTGTTCTGATATCTCGGTGGCTGGAGTAATTGGATATGCTGCAAAGTAGCCACATCCTGCTGCAATGGCGCCTTCTGCACATGCCCAGTCGCCGTGGACGAAGTGTTTACCGGTTGGAATTGCTTCACTCATCATCTGTTTCCTCCATGGTTATGGCGAAGTCTGGGCAGAGCATGACACAGAGTCCACATTCTATGCATTCATCGCCTCTGACTATGGCGGGTACTGTGACTCCTTTCTCGTTGAGTTCATCTGAACGCTCAAAGACATTTTTTGGGCAGAACTCGATACAGTAGCCGCATCCTTTGCAGAGAGACTTTATTATTTTTACCTTATTTTTAGGCAAAGGAACAACCTTCAATGTTAATTGTTGGTACCGTAGCAGATTAAAGAGTTATCATTTGAGCAAAAACCCGGGTGCTTATAAATGTCAGTTCAGTAAACGGGTAAGTATTAAGCCGATTCTTACTCATCTGGGCACAAAAAAGGCTTATCTTTAATCTTCCTTAAATACTAGCCTCGTCCATGAAAAGGTCCAGTATCTCCTTTTTCTCGACAGTAATATTCCCGTAAACAATGCCAATGACGCCCGAGTAGAGAAGTTTTTTCTTGACTTGTTTGAACTCGTCTGGTGTCATTAGCTCAGCCTCCACCAACTGGGCTTGTACCGTGTCTTGGGTGATGTGTTCATGCTGGCTACAGCAAACGATACGCAGAAACGCTAGCTCTTTTTCGCTGTAATCCAACGCAGCCACCAAGGGATCAAAGATATGGACGGTTAAAGAACTTATCCTAACACTAAACACAGCAAAGACTAGGGTTGGAGAAAATAAAATGACTAAAACCCAGTGTTTTAGTCCGTGGTAACTTGGACCAGTGATTCTAAACGGTCATAGTAACCAAGGACTTCACGCCCTTTGGCGGTGATGGAGTATTTTTTGTTTCTTTCCGAGAGATAATCCTCGTCTACGTAGCCTTTGTCTACGAGAAGATCCAGTGTGCCCCTCAATGAGTTCCAGCTAAGATTAGACGCGTACATGATTCTCGTTGGCCTTTTTTCTCCCTCACCTATGACCGTTAAGACATCTATGGCAATCTGAAAGCTTGATCTACGTGGGCTCAATGTCAAAAGAGGACTCAGTCTTTACTTATTATAGGATTATTCTCTACTAACCCAGATTCTAGATATATAGAATAGATGGGGATTAAACCCCCAGAAACGGCTTACATCTGCTCCTTAAGCAGCCCACCCAGAATCTTGATACCCTCAACGATATCATCGATGCTTGGGTGGCTGTAGTTTAGCCTGATGTGGTTGTGTGTTGGTGTGGTGTAGAAGTTGCTTCCCGGAATATACGCTACTCCACGTTTCACCGCCTCCATCAGTAGCTCAGTGGCGTTTACTGATTCAGGTAGCTCTACCCACAAGAACAAGCCGCCCTTGGGGCTGTTCCACTTGGCTTCCTTGGGGAAGTAGGTATCCATAGCCTCCAACATCACGTCACGCTTCTTGATGTAGACCTTCTTCATCTTCTCGATCTGCTTATCCACATCACCACGCTCGAAGAGCTTGGCTGCCGCATACTGGCTTGGAAGAGCATTACTGATGATGGTGCTGCTCTTTGCCTCAGCCATCTTCATGATGAACTCGGGGTTGGCTGCGAGCCATCCGATCCTCATGCCGGGGCTGACTATCTTGCTGAATGTGCTTGTGTAGATTACCCTGCCCTCGGTGTCCAAGCCCTTGAGTGGTGTTGGCATGGGTCCCTCGAAGCTGATGTAGCCATAGGGGTTGTCCTCTAGGATGAGGAAATCGTACTTGTTTGCTAACTCGATGATCTTTTTCCTTCGCTCCATGGTGAGCATGCTGCTCATGGGGTTCTGGAAGCTGGGGATAATATAGACAAACTTTACCATCTTACCCTCAGACTGAACCTGCTTGACAACCTTCTCCAATTCCTCTGGGATCATGCCATCCTTGTCAAGCTTCGCCTCCCTGATGTCCGGCGAACTGGTCTGGAACGCTGTGAGTGCAGACAGGTATGTTGGTGAACCAACGATGATAACATCGTCCTTGTCTAGGAATATCCTCGCCATGAGGTCTAGTGCCTCTTGGCTGCCTGTTGTGATCATGAGTTCCTTGAATGGGTCAACGGTGATGCCGTGTCCCTTCATCCATTTGGCGAGTTCCTCTCTTAGCGGCTGGTATCCTCGTGTACCGCCATATTGGAGCATTACTCTCCAGTCTGCCTCGGTGGCTTCATCGAAGATTTCTTTCACTTCTCTCCATGGGAAGCTCTCCTCGTCATACATGCCGCCTGTTAATCCAATTATCTTCTTGCCTTGGCGTTTCAGCTCCTCTGCTGCGAGTACCACGGTAGTGAGTACTCCGGGCTGGTATCCTGCGCCAAGTTTTGAGTAGAATTTCTCGGTATCCATATTATTCCCAGAGAAAGAGGTTGATTACAATATATCTATCTTAGGCTCCAACTGGGACAAAAAAGGTGAATTTAGCCGTAGTTCTTGTAGATGGGAACCACACGCTTGACAATAGCCACAGCGATGAACACAGCTATGATGCTAGCAGTAACGTTCTTGGTCAATCCAGCGGTCCAAGCCGCCTGAATCGCCCTCTCAGGGAAGAACCCAAGCACCGTCAATATTCCCAACGTGGTTACTGACTGGGCTAGCCCAGCAAGAACAACACCAATTGGGAATACCTTCCAGTTTGTAGCGTTTTTGTAGCCAGTTATCTTGACATAGATATCATACAATAGCCCAGATGCAATAGTAGCTGCTGTGATTATTACAGGTGGATATGGTGTTCTTGAACTCAGGTAGAATATTCCAACGATGGTGGTCATCCAGACGGCACCTCCGAAGCGTCCAAGCATAGCAACGATGAGCACCAATAGCACTGATCTTACGATGTGTACGTCTAGTCCGTGGGCGATCTGACCGATAGCCATGTTTGATAAGAAAGTGTACCCGATCCATGTTGCCGAGAACACTGCGATGAGTGATAGTTCCTTTGTCTTGAATTTCTCCAACTTATTCAACTCCTTTTGGTTGATATGTGCACCAAGGCTCTTCCTCCAAGAAATCCCCCTGAAGCTCATGAGGCTCATGTATCGAACCACAAGCATCCATGAACTCGGTGGTCATACCATAGGCTCGTGCCCTGCATCCACCACACTTTTCCTTGTACTCGCATTTACCGCATCTGCCTTTGAGGTTATCAAAGTCCCTTAGCTGCTTCAGTATAGGGCTGTTTGTCCAGATATCAGCGAAGCTCTGTTCCTTGATGTTTCCAAGTTTGATGGGCAGATATGGACAGGGAGTTACATCTCCTTGGGGGTAGACTCGTCCATAGCTCATTCCAGCTATACAGCCCCTTGTCCATCGACTGGTATCCTGACCTAGTTGGTCTGCAATTCTCATGAACTGGGGAGCACAGGTGGGTTTCACTGTCATGGGGTGGTCAGCATACTTCACCAGTACATCCTTGATCATTTCCTCATACATCTCAGGAGTGATGTCTTCCACTTCTTTTCCACGCCCAGTGGGAACTAGGAAGAATAACTGAACATCCAGTAAACCAAGACTGTCGGCTAGCTCAAGTATGTCCTCGATCTCGTTAAAGTTCTCCTGAGTAACAGTAGTGTTGAACCGTACAGCGATTCCGTTGCGCTGACAGGCTTTCGTACCCTCAATGGCTCGTTCCCATGCGCCTTTCACACCTCTAAACGCGTCATGGACCTCAGGTCTGGCTGAGTCCATACTGATGGCTACACTACGTACACCTGATTCGGCGAGCTTCTTGGCGGTCTCATCATCGATCAAAGTACCGTTGGTACCCATAGCCATCTTCAACCCCTTCTCTGTACCATATTTTGCCAGTTCAAAGATGTCTTCACGCATCAAGGGCTCCCCGCCACTCAGGATGAGCACAGGTTTGCTCAACTCACTGAGTTGATCAATGAGCATCTTTCCTTCTTCAGTTGATAACTCGTATAGCTCTACTTGGCTGTCAGAGCTCATGTAGCAGTGGGCGCATCGTAGATTACATTTGAATGTGGTGTTCCAGCTGATTACTCGTGGAATATCTCTTGGGCTGAGCCCTTTGAGTGTCTGTCTCTTGGTTTCAGGATGATTCATGGTTTCACCTTGATTATCCAATTGTGCAAACCAGCGTCATCCGGTGATCATCTTGGCGATGAACAGGATATCCTGATTCGCATTTTGTATGGATGTGATTTGCTATTACAGCAGCTTACCCTTATAATATTTACCAGTTTAGTGAATGTATAAAGTTAATTTTGCTGAAATCGGAGTGATTTTAGGCTTGACAAAATTAGTGCTCGTGATAATAACCTGAAGCAACACGTTCCTTCTGCTTCTTCAACTCTGGACCTGACCAAGCAAACATGAACCCATTGATGCCAAGAAGCGCCGAGACGAGGACATCATCCACAAATAAGCTGCCGATACCCATCAAGACACCGATAACCACAAACCATGGCCAAAGATGAGCACCCCAGATTTGTTCAATCTTTACAACGGCAACATGAAGAATGCCAATCATTACGAATGTTATGACGCCCAATATTATTCCAGCATACTGCATGGCGGTAGATGAGACGCTGTAGATAATAAACATTGAAGAAAACAGGCGTATTTACTGTATTTACTCTAAATTGATACTACGGGGAACCCTTTTATCCTCAACTGAGAAACATAGAAGAGTCTAGATGCGTCAGACAGCCAATAAAACGATTGGTTATCAGAAAAATCTTCACAATTTTAGATTCAATCATATACAGTCACGCAAAGTTATGACTGTATCATATCAGTTTTCTAGGTGGATAAAGTGACAGAGGACCCCGCTATTAAGGGCCTAGCCCTTACCGACGGATACCTGAAAGGTGGAAAATACGTCGCAAACTGGCGAGTATATAGACCCACAATAGACCCAGAGAAATGTCTCTCATGCGCGCTATGCGTAAGCTACTGCCCCGAAGCAGCCGTGAAGCTTGTGGAAAACAAGCCTGTGATAGATTACAGGTTCTGCAAAGGCTGCGGTATATGTGCATATGAGTGCCCGAGGGACGCGATTGAAATGGTACTGGAGGAATCAGCATGAGTCAAGACTTTGACGTAATGCCCGGAAACAAGGCAGTAGCCCACGGCGTAAGACTGGCTCGCACCGAGGTAGTGCCAGCATACCCCATCACACCACAGACCACCATCATCGAGTACCTAGCAGACTTTGTAGCGAACGGTAAACTGGATGCAGAGTATATTCACACTGATGGCGAACACAGCTGCATGGGTGCCGCAGTAGGAGCCTCCATGACAGGAGCTAGAACCTTCACCGCAACATGCAGCGAAGGACTCGCCTACATGCATGAAGTAGTAGCACAAGCCACCAACTACAGGACCCCCTTAGTCATGGCGGTGACCAACAGAACCCTCGGATGGTACTGGGCACTGGGACCAGACTACAGCGATGTCCAACCAGAGTTAAATCTGGGTTGGCTTGTAAGCTTCGTTGAATCCAATCAAGAGTGTCTCGACACGGTTCTCCAACTCTATAAGATAGCTGAGGACAGACGAGTATTGTTACCCGCCATGATGAACCTTGATGGGTTTTATCTGAGTTACAGCCATGAACGCGTCTATTTACCTGATCAGGATATGGTTGATGATTGGCTACCACGATACGATGCACCATATCCGTTGGACCCTACGGTTAACAACAAGGTCCCCACCAGCATCCTTGGTGCTCCTCATCATACAACTTACCGTAGAATCCACGAGGAAGTACTTGAAGACGCGAAACAGGTCATCAAAGAGGTTGACCAGAGCTACAAGGAGACCTTCGGCAGAGGATACGGTGGATTAATCGAGGAATACCGCTGCGAGGACACGGAAAGTCTACTTGTGACAGCTGGCTCCATGACCACTGCGACACGAAGAGCCGTTGACCGCCTCAGAGACGAGGGTGAGAAGATTGGTTTGGTGAAGGTTAGGTTCCTTCGTCCATTCCCATGGGAAGAGTTCAGACAGCTATCCCAACGGGTTCACGCGATAGGCGTAGTTGACCGAATGATCCAGCATGGCACAGGCGGAGGCATGATATTCAATGACCTACGAGCTGCCTTATGCAATATTGAGGGGCGTTGTCCTGTGATCAACTTTATCACTGGTCTGGGTGGTGAGGATGTGCCCATTGATGACCTCTATGTGATGGGTAAGAAGGTGGTGAAGACCGCTAAGACTGGTAAGATCGAGAAAGAGGTGGAGTTTGTTGAGCACCCAGCAGCGAAACCTGAGAAACCTATCGAGGTGGAAACTGATAACCCGATTTACCCGAGTGGAGCAGGATGCGCTGGCTGTGGAAGCAGCATAATCATCAGACACATCATGGACATATTGGGAGACAATACCATAGTAGTCAACCCACCGAGCTGCAGCGTCGTCAACTATACACCAGTAGCGCGAAACCCATGGCTTCTTGCAAACTTTGCGGCGGGTGGAGCTTACGCGTCAGGCGTCTACCGTGGTTTGAAGGCTCGTGGTAAGGCTGACAAGGTGTATGTGACGGGTTATGCTGGTGATGGGGGTACTGTTGATATTGGGTTGCAGAGTCTGAGTGGTGCCGCTGAGCGTAACGAGAGTATCATGTGGGTATGTTATGATAACGAGGCTTACATGAATACAGGTATCCAGAGAAGTGGAAGCACCCCCATTTATAGCAATACTACCAGTACACCGGCTGGCACGGAGTGGAGTGGAAAACCCACCAGACGCAAAAATATGGCACTGGTCATGGCAGCACACAGAATACCCTACATCGCCACAGCAAGCATCGCCTACATTCCTGATCTGCGTAAGAAGATCAAACGAGCAGCGGAGATCACACGTAACGGTGAGGGAATGGCGTTCATCCACGTGCATCAGCCATGTACCACAGGCTGGTATTATCCACCCGAGATGACAGTCACCATGGGCAGACTAGCGGTTCAGACTGGGGCTTGGCCTGTACTGGAGATTGATCAAGGCAAGCTAACGTTGAACGTGAAGCCAAAGGAGTTGAAGCCTATCAAGGAGTATCTTGATCCCCAGAAGCGGTTCCGGCATGTGAAGGATGATCAGGCTCTCAGACTGGAGTCTATGCTGTTGAATGACTGGAATGGGCTTCTTGAGATGGAGAAATTCGACAAACTACCTTGGTATTAACAACCATCATCCTCTATTTATTGTATATATTTTACAAATATACTAGGGATAATGTTATTACTGGAATAATTTAATTCCAATAGAGTCGAGATGATTTGGGCAAAACTATCCCCCAAATGGCCCTTCAACCCGACATCATACTTTTGAGGAATAAGAAATGGTAGATGAAATTAGGCTTCACGGCATGGGCGGTCAAGGCGTCGTCGCATGCGGTGAGCTTATTGCGATTGCGGCGAGCTATGATGACAAGTTCTGCCGCGCTTTCCCCATGTATGGCAGCGCCCGAAGGGGGGCACCCGTTCTTGCGTTTGCCCAGATTGGTGAAGAGAGCGAAGCAACAAGATCCATGATCTACTACCCAGAGTACCTTCTAGTACTTGATCCATTGATGCCCGAGCAGATGGACATCACACAGGGACTGAAGGACAAAGGCGTAGTAATATGGAACACACACAAGACACCAGACGAGACCAAGGAGATATTCAAGAAAGACCTCGGAACCGTCGGCGTAGTGGACGCGACAGCCGTCGCGGTAGAGATCATCGGAAGACCCATCCCTAACACGGTGATGCTAGGCGCATTCGCCAAGACAACTGGCTTGTTGAAGATGGAGAGTATATTCAAGGCAATCGATAAACGGTTCCCACCGAGGCTAGCCGAGCCAAACAAGAAGGCAGCACAGGCAGGCTACGATAGGGCTGTCGTCAAGAAATACTGAGGATAATAGAATGTCACAGGATAAATCAAAGATAACAGGATTCGGCTTAAACGACTTCAGCAAAAAGGGCGGCAAATATGTCGCCAACTGGCGCGTTTTCAAGCCTATAATTGACAAGGACGGCTGTATAGGCTGTGGCCTATGTATCAGCTATTGTCCAGAGGAAGCGATCACCAAGGATGAGAACGGTAAGGCAGAGATAGATTACAGGTTCTGTAAGGGCTGCGGTATCTGCGCCAATGAGTGCCCACAGAAAGTCATTGAAATGATAAAGGAGGAGGAAGCGTAATGCCACAAGACTTTGACGTAATGCCGGGAAACAAGGCGATAGCCCACGGCGTAAGACTGGCAAGAACAGAGGTCATACCCGCGTTCCCAATCACACCACAGACAACCATCATCGAGTACCTCAGCGACTTTGTAGCTGATGGAAAACTAGACGCAGAGTACATCCACACAGAGGGTGAACACAGCTGTATGGCAGCCGCAGTAGGCGCATCACTGGTCGGAGCAAGAACATTCACCGCCACATGCAGCGAAGGCTTGGCCTACATGCATGAGATCGTCGCACAGGCAGTCAACTACAGGACACCTATAGTCATGGCAGTAGCCAACAGGACCCTTGGATGGTACTGGAGCCTCGGACCAGACTACAGCGACATCATGCCAGAGATGAACCTCGGATGGCTCGTCAACTTCGTTGAGACCAACCAAGAATGCCTCGACATGACCTTGATGAACTTCAAGATCGCAGAGGACTATCGTGTACTGCTACCAACCATGATCAGCCTAGACGGCTTCTACCTGAGCTATAGTCAGGAGCGTGTCTATATGCCAGATCAGGATGCGGTTGACGAGTGGCTGCCAGCATACAAGGCACCATACCCAGTTGACCCCACCATCAGCGACGCGTACCCTGTAGCATCAATCCCAGCAGAGATGCACACACCCATGCGCAAAGAGTACGAGAAACTACTCAACGGCGCCAAGGATGTAATCAGAGAGGTCGACAAGAGCTTCGGCGAGACCTTTGGACGAAGCTATGGAGGACTCGTAGAGAAGTACAGATGTGAAGATGCGGAAAGCCTCATGGTTACAATGGGCAGCATGACCACAGCGGCACGTAGGGCGGTTGACAAGCTCAGGAATGAGGGTGAGAAGATCGGCTTACTGAAGCTCAGGTATATGCGTCCATTCCCCAACGAGGAACTAATCGAGCTAGCCGAACAGGTGGACAGCATCGGTGTCGTTGACCGTGTACTGATGCATGGTACAGGCGGCGGTATGGCGTTCCAGGACGTGAAATCATACCTGTATAACACAGGCATCCGTGTACCAGTTCAGGGATTCGTAACAGGACTCGGCGGCGAGGACATACCCATCGATGACTTGTACAAGATGAGCAAGAAGGTCATCAACAACAAGGGTAAACGCCTCACAGAGGAAGTCGAGTTCGTATCACACCCATTCCCAGGAATGGCACCACCAGTAGAAATCCAGAACGATAGCTGCATGGCACCCGGTAGCGATGGCTGCGCAGGTTGTGGAGCAAGCATCATAGTCAGGACACTGCTGAACACATTGGGCAAGAACACCATCGTAATGAACCCACCAAACTGCAGTGGCGTCAACTATGGTGGAGTCGTAAAGGTTCCATGGGTCTTAGCTAACTTCGCGGCAGCAGCAGCCTACGAGACTGGTGCATACCGTGCATTGAAGGCAAAGGGCAAGGCAGACAAGGTCTATGTGACTAGCTATGCTGGTGACGGCGGTACCTATGACATTGGACTCCAAAGCATCAGCGGAGCCGCTGAGCGTGGAGAATCCATAATCTGGCTATGCTATGATAACGAGGCATACATGAACACAGGCATCCAGAGGAGCGGAAGCACCCCTGAGTTCGCAGCTACAAGCACTACACCAGTCGGTTCAGTGTGGAAGGGTAAGCCCCAGCGCCGCAAGAACATGCTGATGATCATGGCGGCACACAGAATACCCTACATCGCATCAGCGAGCCTAAGCTACATCCCGGACTTCAAACGCAAGATACAGAAGGCAGCCGAGATCACCAGAAACGGGGAGGGCATGGCGTACATACAGGTACACCAGCCATGTACAACAGGATGGTACTTCGACCCAGCCAAGACCGTTGAGATCGGAAGACTCGCAGTCCAGACAGGCGCGTACCCAATCGCTGAGATCGACCACGGAGAGTTCAAGCTGAACATCAAGCCCCGTGAGCTGAAACCAGTGAAAGAGTACCTAGACCCACAGAGAAGGTTCCGCCACGTTGATGAAGACCTCCTTGAGATAATTCAGGGACACATCACCGAGGACTGGAGCAGCTACCTGAAGCTGGATGAGCAGGGCAAGCTACCCTGGTACTAACCCCCCACATTTTTTCCTTTTTTAGTCGAATATTTCTAAAACTATCAGTATCTACTATAGGCTATGCCAAAGATAATCACAAAAGATGATGTACAAGCCCTAGCCATAGGTGGTACAATCCTCGGTGGAGGAGGCGGAGGCGGAACAGCAAACGGTCTCCGTGAAGGATATTTAGCGCTTGAACTGGGAAAAGTTGAACTCTGGAGCCCAGAGGAAGCAAACCCAGACTGGAAAGTAATCACAAGCGCAGCACTAGGCGCACCCACACAGCCCGGTGAGACCAAGCCTATGCACTTCATAAGGGCAGCACAACTTCTCAGAGACATTGGAGTCGAGTTCCATGGCGTAATCGCAGCTGAGAACGGGGGAAGAAACAGCTTTGGAGGCTGGCTGATAGCAGCAGCCCTAGGTTTACCCGTAGTGGATACCCCGGGTGATGGAAGGGCTCACCCAACAGCGTTGATGGGAAGTATGGGGCTCCATAAGACAAGATACGATAGCGTAAAGGTTGGCGTCACTGAAGGCAGCGAGGTGGTCTCATATGGTAGCCTTCAGACAACAGGCGCAGCCATCAGGGCTCAGGCGGGGTACATGAAGGCGCTGATAGCCATGGCTCGTGACCCTGTTCCCGTGAGTTATACCCTTGAGCATGGAGCTCCGGGTGCCATCAAACTGGCGATAAACCTTGGTTACAAGTATATGGAAGCAGGAGAAGACCCAGATAAACGAGTAGAGGCGTCAACGGAGTTTCTTGATGGAGAGTTTATTTGTAAGGCGAAGATTGTTGAGAAAACCATTGAAGCAAAGGGAGGGTTTGATGTTGGTTTGATGACCCTCAGCGATGGTGAAGAGGAGTGGGAGCTCAGCTATGTCAACGAGTATATGACCCTTGAAAAAGATGGTGAGAGGCTTGCTACTTTCCCTGATCTCATGACCACCTTCAATGAGAAGGGAGAGCCAGTCACCAGCGCCCTTCTTGAGAAAGGCGAGACAATCTATCTGGTTAATGTTCCCAAGGAGAAGATACCAGTCGGAGACGGTAACAAATACGCTGACGCCTTTGTACCTATTGAGGCTGCCCTAGGTAAACCCATTATAGAATACCTGAAGGGCTACCTCAAGGGCTAACCACTATTCTTTTACCCTCCACTGATCATAAAGAACTAGTGGAGGACATTGTCTGACATAGAACTAACCTCAGCGGAGCAAAAAGTCTACGACAGGGTCTGCCAAGGCGATATAATGTGTAAAGACCTCACACCATGGGAGAGCGGCGCAGTGCCCAGCCTTGTCCAGAAAGGCTTGGTGGAGATCTATAAGCTAAACGTCTCGACAAGTCGTGTCAGGATGCTCAAGTTTATGAGGCTTAAGACCTAGTTTTCTTTCCTATATTTTATATAAAAACCTGTATTGGTCTCATTATGAATAAACGGGCACTCATTGTTATCGCTGTACTGATTCCTTTACTGGTTATAGGCGGTATAATACTAGGTGAGGAGGATAAAACACCATCAGAGCCACAAGACCAGACAGGTGAAATAGAGACACCCACAGAAAACCCAGACGAAACAACAGAAACCCCCACCGAGACCCCAGATGACACCCCAATAGAAACCGAATCAGATTACCCCAAGATAGCAAGCTGGCTAGCCAAGAAAGAGGAGCTTATCGAGAGCGGCAAACCCTATGACTTGGTGATGGCCGGCTGGTTCACCCCAGAGGAAGCAACACAACTCAAGGAAAACAATCCTGACGTATTACTGTTAGCTGGTTTGACTACCACATGGGTCTGGGATAACCCGGGTTGGATGACCTTCTTGGTGACTGTTGCTAACTATGGTATGGATACCCCGGTGGAGATCAATGAGGATATGTATCTGCATGACTCGGAGGGTGACCGCTGTGGCTTCGGGTGGGCTTCAGAGGAGTGGAACCATGAGGAAATATGGGCTATGGACCCGCGTGATCCTGAGTGGTTTGACCTCATCACTACTTTCTACAGCGTTGTACTTGATCAGCCTCAACATGATGGCATAATCGTGGATATGGTAGTCGAGAAACAGTACTGGTGCCCCGAGATCAGCGACGAGGAGTGGCTGACAGCAACCAAAAACATCTATGATACGATAGCTGCTTTGAACACACAGGATAAGCTTGTTATCTTCAACGCAGGGGCACGCCTATCAGATATTGACGAGTATGGTGAGTATTTTGATGGGTATCTGATGGAGAACTTTATGGGTGAACAGCTAAAGACCACCTACGCTGAGGGATTGGAGGCAGCGGACAGTGATTATATTGTCATCTATAATGTTGACACCGATGACACAGGCATACAGGTTCACGCCAAGATGAGGCTAGGACTCACCCTCAGCTTACTCAACGACAACACCTACTTTACCTATGATTTTGGTCCACGAGACCATGGACAAGCATGGTGGTACCCAGAATACGACGTAGAACTAGGTGAACCACTGGGGGACTATTATGAATCTGATGGAGCATACATCAGGGAGTTTGAAAACGGGTACGTGGTCTCTGCACCAGACGGAGCCACATTGAGCTTTGATGAAACCCTCACTGATGTCACAAGCGGAGAAACAGGCACCAGCTTCACAATAGATGCGGGAGATGGACGAATCTATACACGGTAAACACTAATACCCTAGGGACACTCTCACAGGTATGCAGTCCGCAGAGATAGTGATAAAAAACGGCAGAGTTCTCGACGGCAGTGGTAACCCATGGTTCTACGCAGACATCGCTGTAACAGATGATACCATAACGTACATTGGGAAAGATGTCAAGGGAGAAAAGACCATCAACGCTGAGGGACTGATGGTTGCACCCGGCTTCATAGACATCCACAGCCACAGTGACTTACCGTTACTGAGTGACCCAAGGGGCATGAGCAAGATCACCCAAGGAGTCACAACAGAAGTAATAGGTAACTGCGGATCAAGCGCAGCCCCAATGAACAAACGCCTCCAAGATTATAGAAACAAGTATGCACGAAGCCAGACAGCTGAAGGATTTGTCTATGACTGGACGGACCTAGACTCGTACATCAAACGAGTAGAGCAACAAGGAGTTGCGCTTAACATTGCACCCTTAACAGGGCATAGTACCATACGCCAGAACGTGATGCTAGACGATAATAGGGCCCCAAGTGACACTGAGCTAAACCAGATGAAACAGCTTCTACGAAACAGCCTAAAAAAAGGCGCATGGGGTCTCAGCAGCGGACTCATCTACACCCCCAGTCAGTACGCGGAGACCGATGAACTCATAGAACTAGCCAAGGAACTCAAACCCTTTGATGCATTATACGCGAGCCACATCAGAGGAGAAGGCGCCACAGTAATACCAGCCATCAAAGAAGCCATAGAGATCGGGGAAAAAGCTATGGTACGTGTACAGATCAGCCACTTCAAGGTCTGTGGAGCCAAGAACTGGGGCATCAGCGACAAGACACTGCAACTGGTGATTGATGCAAGAGAAAGTGGAATCGATGTAGACTTTGACCAGTACCCATACACAGCCTCCAGCACAGGACTCGCATCCATCCTACCACCATGGGTACATGAAGGAGGCATGGACAAGCTACTTGAACGCATCAAATCCAAGGAAATCAGAGACAGGGTTAGAGCAGAGCCAGTTGAGGAGATGGAGGACTGGAGCAGGTTGATGGTGGTCCACGCTAAAAATAACTCAGATTATGAGGGATTGAATCTTCTAGAGATCGCGGACAAGGAGCAGAAGACGCCTCTGGACGCCATGTGTGATCTGTTGCTTGAAGAGAAGGGGCAGGTTATGATTGTATTATTCGAGATAGATGAGGCTGATGTACGACGCATAATGAGGAGCCACCTTGGAATGGTGGGCAGCGACGGCAGAGCAGTCTCACCTGAAAGCATCCCCGGTAAAGTCCACCCCAGATACTATGGCACATTCACCAGAGCACTAGGACACTATGTACGAGAAGGAGTACTACCCCTTCAACACGCGGTACGAAGAATGACCAGCGCACCAGCGAGACGCCTAGGATTACAGGACCGAGGACTCATCAGAGAGGGATACAAGGCGGATATTACTGTCTTTGACCCTGTGAATGTGGTGGATAAGGCATCATTTACTGATCCTCATCAGTACTCGGAGGGAACCGAGTACGTTTTAGTGAACGGGTTGCCTATAATCGAGAAGGGAGTTTATACAGACAGGTATCCGGGCAAGGTTCTCCGTAAGAACCTCTCTTAAACCCTTTATCCGTAAAGCACCATTCATTTTCTGTGAAACTGTTTGGGTTATGATATTGTAATCAAGAATGGACGGGTGCTTGACGGCACAGGAAATCCATGGTTCTACGCTGATATCGGTGTAGAGAAAGGGAAAATCGCGGAGATTGGAATGATTGATGACGCTGGGAAAGTGATTGATGCATCGGGGCACATTGTTGCACCGGGATTCATAGACATCCACAGCCACAGCGACCTTCCCATACTGATTGACCCCATGGCGCAGAGCAAGATTAGACAAGGTGTCACCACGGAGGTAATCGGTCAATGCGGAAACTCGGCTGCACCCATGAATACTTGGGTCAGGGATTACAGGAACAAGTACAACAGGAATCAGGTGCCTGATGATTTTGAGCTAAACTGGAGCACCATGAAAAGCTACATGGACCTAGTAGACAAACAAGGCTCAGCGGTAAACATCGCCCCAGTAGTAGGACATGGTACAGTACGCATGAACATAATGGGTTACGAGAACAGGGAGCCAACAAGCGCTGAACTGGATGATATGCGGGGCTTGGTGCGTGAAGCCATGAGTGATGGGGCTTGGGGTATGAGCACTGGACTCATCTACCCACCTAGCGTCTACGGAAAGCAGTCTGAGATAACAGAGCTAGCCAAGGTAGTCAACGAGTTTGACGGCGTCTACTTCAGCCACATCAGAGGCGAAGGCGACACATTACTCGAAGCAGTAACAGAGGCATGCGAGATAGGCAGAGACAGCAACACAAGAGTCCAGATCGCCCACTTCAAAGCGAGCGGCAGAAACAACTGGGGAAAAACCAAGGACAGCTTAGCACTTGTAGCACGATACAGAGATGAAGGCGTCGAGGTTACCTTTGACCAGTACCCATACATCGCTTCAAGCACAGGTCTCGCATCACTGCTACCTCACTGGAGCCACGAGGGAGGAGCATCCAAACTCATGGAATACCTAGGTGACCCAGCTATGCGTGAGAAAATGGCGGCTGACATGAATATTCGCTACAGCTGGGACGGGTTATTGGTCACCAACGCAAAGAACAATCCACAGTACAACGGCAAGAACCTACAACAGGTAGCCGAGATGATGGATAAAGAGCCGTTGACAGCCTACTTTGATTTGCTTGAGATGGAGAACACACAGGTTCCCAGCGTCATGTTTGGCATGAACGAGGAAGATGTACGCAGAGTCATGCAGAGCCCCTTTATGATGGTGGGAAGCGATGGCTCAGCCATAGCCCCAGAAGGCATCTGGGAGAAAAACGTACCCCACCCCAGACTCTATGGTACATTCCCAAGAGTAATCGGCTACTATGTACGGGAAGGCGTTCTACCATTACAGGAGGCGGTCCGCAAGATGACTGGGGCACCTGCCCAGAAACTAGGCTTCAAGGATAGGGGACTCATCAAGAAAGGCATGAATGCAGACATCACGGTGTTTGACCCTGAGAAGGTTGAGGATGTGGCTACATTCACTGATCCCCAGCGATACGCGGCTGGAATACCCTATGTGATCGTGAACGGAGAGGTTGTGATAGAGAAAAACGAGCACACCGGGAACCTACCCGGAAAAGCTCTGAGGAAGAAGTAACCTCATTAGAGGTTATTTATCATCCTAAAGTCTTCTTTTACAGTGTTTAGGACAACATGGGTGTTTGTACGCTCCACATAGTCCATACCAAGCAGGTCTTTTGGGAACTCACTGAGCTCACGCCTGTTCCTAAACTTGGCGACAACCACGCTATCGATCTCACCTGTAACATCGTATACAGCGCAGACATAGGGTAGCTTGGCGATCTCCTCTTGGGTCTCTATGAGCTTTCCCCGACTTACTGTGACTTCCATGATGACTGTGAGCTCAAAGCCTAGTCTCTCAAAGTCCAGCATCACAGTGTAGTCAGTGATTACGCCTGCGGATTCAAGGCGCTGTACATGGTTGATGACTGTGGCGGCAGATACACCTATGGCTTTAGCTAGTTCTCGACTACTCCTGTTGGAGTTGATAAGAAGCTCGGCTAGTAGTTTTTTATCTATCTCGTCTAGTGCGAACATTTTGATCACTATTGTATATTAATTTGATAAATGGCTAAACACTTGTATAAGAACTTATCTCCATTATTCGTACACGTATAGTGTTTACATGGTTTCGTATACGCCCGTATTCCCCCGCAAACATAGTTTGGACAAAGTCGCTTATCACACCGGGTTTTTCGCGAAAATTTATACGTTTATGTTAAGACCGATGAACAGGTGATAGACTGAGATAAGCTATACTATACATTTGTTTAGCCCTAGAGGAGTAAGAGATATATTTGTGAATAAGGGATGGGAGGGATATTATGGTTTCCAGTGAATTAACAAACGGAGAATCCGTGAAAACAATAATGGACAAGGTCAAACGACACGACATCAAATACGTCAGACTCATCGTCATTGACCCCCACGGCGCACCAAGAGCAATGCTCATCCCAGAATACCAAGTAAGGGACAGCCTCGAAAACGGCACAGCCTTCGACGGAAGCAGCATCCCAGGATTCGCAGACGTAAACCAGAGCGACCTCAACCTGCACCCAGACCCATCAACATTCATAGTTCCAATGTGGGAGACACCCGGCATAGCGGTCATGTTCTGCTATGTCAGCAACCCCGATGGTACAGCGTTCGCAGGTGACCCTCGTGGCTTGTTGAAGAGGGCTGTTGATGAGCTTGAAAAGAAGGGATATGGGTTCAACACTGGCCCAGAGCTAGAGTACATGTATGTAATTGATGACGAAGGCAAGGTAGCGCCATTTGGTAAGGGCGGCTACTTTGATGCACCACCACTGGACCCCACAGAGGACGTGAAACTTGAGACACTGATGTGTCTTGAGGCAGCTGGGTTCCAGATAGACCGGGTTCACCACGAGGTAGCTGAGGGACAACAAGAGATCAACTTCAGGTACAACGATGCCTTGAAGACAGCTGACAATGTCATCCTCTACAAGCTTGCAGTCAAGACCATCGCCCAGAAACATGGAACCACGGCTACATTCATGCCCAAGCCATTCTGGGGGGTAAACGGTAGCGGATGCCACATACACCAAAGCGTCATCGAGCTAGACACAGGAAACAACATCTTCAGCGACCCAGACACAGAGTTTGGACTCAGCGAAACCGCTGTCCATTATATTGGTGGATTACTGAAACACGCTAGCGCAATGAGCATGATTGTCACACCACTAGTAAACAGCTACAAACGTCTGGTACCTCACTACGAGGCACCAGTCTATGTTGCATGGGGCTACGCCAACAGAAGCGCCCTAGTCAGAGTCCCATTGGCCCCCGGCGAGAAAAACACAGTAACACGACTGGAGTACAGACACCCTGATCCAAGCTGCAACCCATACCTAGCATCAGTCATGCTATTGAAAGCAGGATGGGAAGGAATCGAGAAGAAAATCGAGCCCGCATCAGACATACAGGACAACATCTATGAGATGAGTAAGAAACAGCTCAAGGACAACGATGTAACATTCCTACCAGAGCATCTAGGCGAAGCCGTAGAATGTTTTGAGGAGGATACATCGATGAAGGAGATTCTCGGAGACTTCCTCTTTGAGAACTTGATGGAGTTGAAGCGTGAGGAATTTAATTCATATATGGATTTCACTGGTGTAGAATGGGCTGCTAGCAGACCCAAGATCACATCATGGGAATACGAACGCTACCTAACGAGAGCATAGGCTCTCAATCATCAAACTCACAGTTTATCTGCTTTATTTTCTCCGGAAAAGACTCTATCTCTGTCTGCATCTTGTTGTACCATTGTTCTAGGTTCATCTGGATGGTCCATTTGATGCGTTCAGGGGGAACAGGCTTGTACACGTACTTGTAGCCGCCTAAACCGATGAGTTCCTCTTCCCGAGTGGCTAGTCCTTTCTCGACTAGGTTCTGTAGTATGCGTTGGGCGGTTGATCTGCTTTTTCTCAGTATTTCTGTGGCTTCTTGTATGGTGACTGGTCCCTTGTTTGCTAGGATGCAGTAGGCTTGGATTTCTGTGCTTTTGATGCCTAGGGTGCATTTTATGATCTCTTGTGGGCTTAGCTGGTCTCTGTTTAGTAGGTTCATTATATCGATTAGACTCATAGGTGTGTTCAATGATGGTGAACATCTTTAAATACCTTTATATTTTATCGCAAACAATCGAGGATTGAAATCAAATGAGTAAACCCGTAGAAGTAAACGACGCAACATTCGACCAGTTCGTCAAAGACAACCCCAAAGTAGTAGTAGACTGCTGGGCAGCCTGGTGCGCCCCATGCAGAATGATCGCCCCAACAATCGAGGCACTAGCAGAAGAGAAACCAGACATCAAGTTCGCAAAACTAGATGTTGACCACAACAGAGCAGTACCCATGAAGTACGGCATCATGAGCATCCCCACTCTACTCTACTTCAAAGACGGAGTACTAGTAGACAAGACCCTCGGAGCCCTACCAAAACAGGCAATCGAGGCAAGGCTAGCAAAACTAGCCTAATTTTTCTGACTAAGTTTTTCAGTTATTTTTAGCAACTCATCTGGACTAATAGGCTTCAGTAATATCTCATCTTTGTCTAATCCTTCCGCCACTTCACCGTCCATTGCCTCAACCTGTCCAGTGAGGAATACCACGTTCATATCCTTGTTGCGCTCTTTGAGACGTTTTCTAAGCTCAGTGCCTGTTATATCAGGAAGCCTGTAGTCAAGGATCGCCATATCAAAATCGAACTGGCTGGCTTTCAGTAGCGCCTGATTACCTGTCTGAGCCGTCTCCACCAAGAACCCTGCATCCTCTAACAGCATCTCAAATGTGTCCGCCAAGAACTCGTCATCATCGACGATGAGAACGTGGAACATCTTTTCCTCTTGCAGCATTAGTTGTTGTTCGTGTTCATGGAGTGCCTCACTGAAGTCTGGGTGCCCTTCCAGTACCTCCACAATGGCCTCCATTCGCTCAACAAGCAGGTCCATTTTCTTCTCGTGTTCATTAAGAACGTTAATGATTAAGTCGAGTACGTCTATTTTTTCGGGGAAACTCATAGTGGGCACCGGAGTTACTAGATTTACTGTATACTAATATGGTATTTAGGTTTTGAGGTTACTTTTGGTGTATGTATTTGAAATACATATTTCATGATACATGATAATTATTGATTATAGCTAGAAAAAGTGAAGAAAAAATAGTACAGTGAGAATCTGTGATTATATTCCTAGAGCAGACAAAATGGCTGAATCATCAACCACACCAGAAAAAACCATATCACCTACAAGAATAATAGGTGCATCCATTATCCTGCGCTTCATAGCCTCACCAATATACGTCTGCAAACCAGTCTCTTCAATGGTTATCTCTGGGTGTTCCTCTGCGATCTTTTGGAGTCTTTTCTTCATAATAGCGCATTTTGGGCAGAGAGGTACAGTGATTATGGTTACTTGGTGATTCTGCATACACGTTGGTTGTAGCCAGTGGTTTATATTGTTTCATATTTAGCCCAAGGATCAC
>JAOZIG010000374.1 GCA_026014515.1 Candidatus Bathyarchaeota archaeon
TCATGTAGCGTAGGTGGTCGAGTTTCTTGTCCTGTAGGTTGGTGAGCCATGCCTCGGTTTCTTGATACATTGCTTGGTTATTCTGGATCATGTAGCTGAGTAGTGGTAGTATGTCGTTGCGTACCTTGTCTGTTGATGTGTGGCAGTGGCGGGCGATCTGGGCGGTGACACTATTCATGCGGCGTCTGCTGTGATAGGTTTTGATGTATCGCCACTTTGTCTGGGGCTCCTTATAGTAGGGTAATACCCAGTAGTTTTTCCCGTATACCCATGTGGCTCCGATGTCTCTTAGGTTGCCATTGAGTTTGGCCCAGACATCTTTACCGAGCCAGCCGTTGGGTTTGATGACTACGCCTTCTATGGAGTCTTGTGTGGTTAGTTTGCTTGGGGGTAGTCCAGCTGATCGTAGCGCGATGTTTAGCTGGTCCTTGTAGCCTTCTCCCCTTGATTTGTCTCGTGTGAATGCTATGCCGCCTGTCATCTGGTCGAACATGTATTTGAGGAGACGGTAATCGTAGCTGCGTGCCCTGTTTTGGTATATGTCGGCTTTCGCCATTGTTTCGAGGGCTTGTACTCGTTCATGTGGGTCGTCTATGACTGTTGGTAGGTTCTCGTATATCCAGTCGTAGAGGTCGTCGTAGCTTATCATACTCTGTCTGATGGTCTGTCGTGCTTCTTGGAGGCTTGTCGCCATGAAAATCTTGTTGAGTATGTTTGGTGTGAGGTCTTGTCTGTCTCTGGTGCTCAGTACCTCTGCGTCTTCTGGGTTTACCTCGGTTTTACCGCTTGAGATGGTCTCTAGGTCTACTATGGCTGAGCGTAGGTCGCCTGATGTCTTCTCTGCTATCAGGTCCAGTACATCGGGGTGTACCTTGATGTCTTGTTTATCGGCTATCTTTTCAAGAGCTAGATAGGTTTCTTGGAATGTGAGGGGCTTGAACTCGATGCTTGTTACCTTGCGGATTATTGAGCTGAACTTTTGCTCCATGTTCTCCTTGACTGTGTTAGCCACCAGTATCATAGGAGCTGTGGATTCATCGATTGCATTAGAGATGAATGAGATGCCTCCACGGTCATTTGTGCCGCTGAGTCCATCCATCTCATCAAGCAGTATCAGTCTGCGTTGACCAAACAAGGTGATGTTCTGTTTGATGGCTTTACCAAGAACCTCTTCTAGGGTGCTCTTGTTTCGTGCGTCACTGGCGTTGATCTCGATCAAATCGAAATCAAGCTCTTTAGCGAGCACCATGGCGATGCTTGTCTTACCTATTCCCGGTGGACCATACAGGAAGACAGCCCGTTTCTTTGGTGGCTTATTCTTCTTCCATTTAACCAGCCACTTTTCTACAGCTTCTACGGCTGTGGTGTTGCCTACAAAGTCCTCCCGTGTGGTTGGTCTGTATAGGCTGGTCCAGGATTGGCTCACTTCATTTCTTCTCCAACGAGTGCGAGGTGTGCGAGCAATGTGCTTAGCTGTATCTCGGCTCTTGAGCCCTGTGTTAGTCGGTAATCTACTTCGCCTATAGTGTCGCTTAGTTTGACCTTCATCTGCTCTGTGAGGCTGCTGTTTCGCATTATCTCTCTGTAGATGTTTCTGATGATATCATCTGGTGCGAGACCCTGATCAATCAGCAATTCTCTGAGGAGTTCACGGCTCTCAAGGAAGCGTCCGTCAAGGGCTACCTCAAGCATCTCACGTACCTTCTCAGGGCTAACGTTGCCAAGTAGGTTGTAGATGGCTACGTCGTCGATGAGTTTCTGGTTTGCAGCTGCTCCTTGTAGTAGGTTTATTGACTTGCGTACATCGCCCTTGGCTGCCTGATATATGGCGTCCAAGCCCTCGTCAACGATGTCTAGGTTTTCCTTGTCAGCGATTCCCTGTATGTAGGCTTTGAGGTCGGGTTCCTCTAGTGGGCTGAACCTGAATACACTACATCTGCTCTGTATAGGGTCGATGATGTTCTCACTGTAGTTACCTAGGAGGCAGAATCGGCAAGTTTTGGTATATATCTCCATTGTTCGCCTCAAGGCGTGCTGGGCGTCGCTTGTGAGGTGGTCTGCCTCGTCCATTATGAGTATCTTGAAGCTGACTGGGCTGGCGATGGCGGCGGTTCTTGCGAAGTTTTTTACTTTTTCTCTGATGATGCCTATGCCTCTTTCGTCGCTGGCGTTGAGTTCTAGTATGAAGTTTCTGTATCCGGGTCCGTATAGGTCTCGTGCTAGGGCTAGGATGCTTGTGGTTTTTCCTACCCCGGCTGGTCCGACTAGTAGGAGGTGGGGCAGGTTTTTCTCTTCTACAAAGTTTTTGAATCTTGATACGATTTCTTTCTGGTTTGCTATCTCGTCTAATGTTTGGGGTCTGTATTTTTCTGCCCACATTCCATTGCTCATAATATCACGTTACTCTACATACACCGAGCCCAGCGTTAAAACATTATTCTAAGAGGGCAAACTGGAGACTGGTGGATAAAACTGGGTGAAATAACTCGGTTTGGGAGATAGAATTACATCTTTGATTTAGTCGGAT
>JAOZIG010000357.1 GCA_026014515.1 Candidatus Bathyarchaeota archaeon
AGTACTATCCTGAACCCCTTGAAACCCATCGCCTCCACAGGCTGTAAGTCATCAAACCCGTATGTGATATTCTCATCAAAGAACCTGACCCGGGCTAGGGCTCTTCTTCTGAACGCCATATTGGCTCCCGCAGGGAACTGCATCAGCTTCAGGTCCGTAGTCTCTATTCGTATTCTGAACCCGGGTGTAGACTGGAACAGGCTCTCATCCATATAGTTGCTTAGAACGCTGGTTGGATCGTATCCCTCCATGGTTCCACCTACGAAACCGATGAAGGGGTCTTCAAAGTTATCAACTATCTTTTTAGCCCAGTCCCTTGGGACTACACAGTCTCCATCAGTGTAGGCTAGAATCTCGCCGCTACTATGTTTGATGCCGGTGTTTCGGGCTGCGTTGAGTCCTTTTCCCTCTTGGTCCACAAGCTGTACTGGGTATTCTTTGACTATTCGCCGTGTATCGTCCTTGCTTTTTCCGTCTACTACTATTATCTCAATGTTATCTTCAGGATAGTCTAGTTTCATTAACGAGTCTAGCGTCGCCCTGATGGTCTTACCCATATTCAATACAGGTACTATGACGCTGAGTGAAGGGTATTCACTCACTTGGACCATGCCTATTTTTCCTTTTATGGAGTTATAAAACCCACGATATAGATGAGAATTATATTCCAATTTTTGGCTAGTTTATTGTTCCCCTAATGAAAGGTATCTCGAATAACTCATTGCTGTAGGTTATTCTGCTCTGGTTGTAGAAGGTGAGGTCACCGGGGTTATGCCCCCATTGAACCGGACCCAGTAATTCACCGTGATCAGAAGTAATGATTACGTCCGTCTTACGCCCGGAATCCCTGATACCATCAAACAAGATGCCCATTTTTTCATCAATAAACTCCACTGCCTTCATCTGGAAATCAAAGACTGACTTGGGGTTTTGTATGGGGTATGGTATCTTCGCTTTCTCTCCATCAAATATTGGGGTATGTGTCTCCATCAACAGTAGGAACGAGTAGATCAACTCGTTTTCATTGAAGAAACTCAGTGCATCCTTGACTATCTCATCAACGTTGGTCTCTTTATCATACTTGATGAACTCCTTCACATCAAACTCCTTCAATAGACTCCCCTTCAGGTTCAGATCAAGCAACGGCAACACCGCGTTAGGCGAGAAGAAGGCGTTCTTGTACCCTTCTTTATGAAGCTCAACAGGTAGCCATGCCCACTTCTTGTAGGGGTATAGTCGGCTGATGTTCAGTCCTATTGGGGGGAAGTTCATCAGGAAACCTATCATAGCGCTTGGGGTGAAACAGGCGAAGCTATGGGCTTGTTTTAGTTGTCCTATTGCTTTCATGTTGGGTGCGTTTGCCTGTTTGAATACATCGTATCTGCATGAGTCGAGGCAAATGAATAGGTAATTGGGTTTTTCTATACCTACCAAGTCGTATAATCTCCTTTTGAGTTCGATAAAGCCGTATAGATAGTCAATAATCATTACCGATTACTCTATACTTCTTGTTTCAGGTAATTAAAACTTGTAAACCATCAATAAACAAACAGGAATAAACGCGCTTTCTAGATTCTTTATCCTTTTATTCCTGAAAGTTATTTTTCAAGGGATAACCTTGAAGGGGAATCGATGGAGCGTATTCTTCCTAATAGCTGGTGTCGTCCTCTTCATAGCATATCTTGCCTATACTAACCCGTTCAAGGTATTGACCGAGGTAGGGCGCTTTGATCCCTTGATGTTCGCAGCCGCTGTTGCAGTGAATTATATTGGACTGGTGTTTCTCTCGGCATCATGGCATATAGTCCTCAAGAGCCTAGGATTCAAGAATAGCCTCTGGGAGAGTATCCAGATCAGTTTTACCTCTCTATTTGCGGTATGGATGCTTCCTTTTCCATCTGGGTTTGAGATAGCTAGAGCCTACCTGATACGCGGTAAAAAGGGAGGGAATCTGGGTAAGGCGGTTTCCTCTGTTATCGTCAGCAAGGTGTACTATTTCATCAGCTTCGGGTTCATGATCAGCCTCGCCGCAATCATCGTCCAGTTCATAAACCGGTCAGCGATTCCCATACGCCCCGAGTACATCTGGTTCGCAGTACTATTCGCGTTAGCAAACACAGTCCTGTTCGCCCTGATTCTATCACCAGACCGACTGATGAGCCTCTACCAAGGCAGCCCCGAGTGGCTCAAAAACCAGATAGAAAAATACCTCTACAGCAGTCGTTTCGGGTTAAGCAGCTTTGAGGAGTTCGTACATGAGATTAACGAGAGCCTCATTACCCTCAAGAAGAAGCCGCTGGAGAACCTGTTATCATTGGGTATGGTTTGTTTCCACTGGAGCACTGGAGCGATCACAGCCTACATGGTATCACGTTCACTACACGAGTCCATCAACTTCTGGGTCATAGTACTCATCTACGCAGTAATTGAGTTCATCCAGCAACTGAACTTTCTCATCCCCAGTGGTCTAGGCATCGTGGACGCTGGACTAGCGGGGGCATTTGTGGTTATTGGTGTTC
>JAOZIG010000402.1:0-1113 GCA_026014515.1 Candidatus Bathyarchaeota archaeon
ATTCTATCTGTCTGCCATATGTTTGCATAGATCAAATCCTCTATGTATTCCAGTTCATTGATCTGGTCAACCATTTCTCCCTCATAGGTGACTGTGATTGTTGATGTCGTGGTATGTGTGTCTGGGTCGATGTAGCTGATGGTTGATGTGCCATCACTCAATATCAGGTATGTTCCATCTGTGGTGAGTCCCCACCCTTCACCGCTTATTGTGAAGTCTCCGACTGGTGTCAGGTCCATATCGTAGATGAACCCCTTGTTCTGTCTCCATGTCACCTGATAGATGTGATCGTTGTGGATGGTGATTCCTTCACCGAAGTACTCTGGTTCAAGCATGATGCTCTGTATAATCTCACCTGTCTCTGGTTCCACTATTCTAAGACTGGATTCACCGTAGAGACCGGTTCCCTCATAGAATACGTCTTCATGGATGACGAGTCCCTGTGTGAATGCCATTGGGTCGTGGGGGTACTTGTTGACAACCTCATAGGTATATTCTGGCGCTATCGGTGTGTCTTGTTGCCTGTATGTGTAGACGATGGTTAAGCCTAGTAGGATTACTAGTGCTGCTACGATTCTTTTGTCTACAGGCATACACGTAGATTTGTCTTGGTTTGATAAAAACTAGGCAGGACATATAACCAGAATAGTCTTTGATTGTTTATGGGAGACGCGATCAACCAAGATATACTGGTAAGACCCGCCAAGACCAGTGATTACCGTATATTGGCTGAGATGATGGCTGAATCTGATCCATGGTTGAGACTGGGCATAGGTTATAGTGACTTGTTGGGCATGGTCTCGGAGTCTACCCGTGAGGTGTATGTGGCTCAGATTGATGATCAGGTTCTAGGTGGGGTTATCATCGAGATGCAGGGCTCTTTCACTGGTTATATCAAATCTATTTGTGTCTCGACTCGTTATAGAAGCAAAGGCGTTGGGCGTTTGTTGATGGAGTATGTTGAGCAGCGGATATTCAGGGAGAAGCCTAATGTCTTTCTCTGTGTATCTGGGTTCAACCATGAGGCTCAACGTTTCTACGAGTCTCTAGGGTACACTGTGGTGGGTGCTCTGGATGATTATCTTGTTTCGGGTGAGTCTGAGATTTTGATGC
>JAOZIG010000402.1:1123-20181 GCA_026014515.1 Candidatus Bathyarchaeota archaeon
GGAAGACTGTTGCGCCTATCAATGAGTTTTGTTGAAAGCGTCTGTTATCAGTGTATTTTCTGTTTGGGGTTTAGGTTAATCACTGTTTAGACGTAAGAAATCATTCTCTTGTGTCAATCCAATGTGTACTATGATGTTCAACTTTAATCATCCATGTAACGTTTTCAGCCCAGTGATCTTTTGTATTGGTGTTATCTGGAAAATTTGTTTAGAATAGTGTTCTTTTTTATGAATCATTCGTATTTTTTTGTACTATTTTGTGGTTTTCTATTATTTCTGGTGAAAGAACTGTAAAAATGGATTGTCGTCGGAAAACGTAACTATTATATCCTCCACTCTACCAGTAGTGTTCTAGAAATAAGCAGCCACTATATCTAGGGGAAGACTCGGGGGAGGAGGCGTCATCATTTGATTCCATAGCCATCCGTATGCATCCATCGCGGACGCTATGATTCTCCTAGGGCTGGCACTTGGAAGGTAAAAAGATGAAATACGTAAGAAAGCGAGACGGGAAGCTGGCGGAATTTGATAAGACCCGCATAGAGAACGCTATTAGTAAGGCAATGAGGGCGGTTGGAGAGGGAAACAAGGAGACCGCCACAGGGATCACACATATTGTACTTGGTGAACTGGACGAGCACTTTGGGGCTGATGGATGCCCCACGGTCGAGGAAATTCAGGACGTAGTAGAGGAATCAATTATCAGGGCAGGCTACGCACGAACAGCAAAAGCCTACATCCTATACCGAGCCAAACAGAATGAGCTCAGGGAGCTTGCGGCTGGACTAAGCAGCGATGATATGGTTGAGAAGTATCTGATGCTGGATGACTGGAAGATCAGGGAAAACAGCAACATGAGCTACAGCCTACAGGGCTTGAACAATTATATTTCTAGTAACGTCATAAGCCGCTACTGGACCAACAGAATCTACCCCCAGAGCGTAAGAGAAGCCCACAACGGCGGCGACCTACACATACACGACCTAGCAGTCCTAGGACCCTACTGTGTAGGCTGGGACCTACCAGACCTGCTATTATCTGGGTTCAAGGGTGTATCAGGAAAAATCTCAAGCGCACCTGCAAAACACTTCAGAACCGCCCTAGGACAGATCGTCAACTTTTTCTACACACTGCAAGGTGAGGCAGCTGGGGCACAGGCTTTCAGCAACTTTGACTCTTATCTTGCTCCATTCATCAGATATGATGGGCTGAGTGAACGAGAAGTCAAACAGGCGTTCCAAGAGTTCCTATTCAACATCAATGTACCAACCCGGGTTGGTTTCCAGACACCATTCACAAACATCACCATGGATATGACCGTGCCAAGCTTCCTCAAGGATGAACCAGTTGTGCTTGGAGGCAAGATCCATCAGGATTTTTATGGTGACTTCCAAGACGAGATGGACCTGTTCAACACTAGCTTCGCTGAAGCCATGAGCGAAGGAGACGCATCAGGCAGGGTATTCACTTTCCCAATCCCAACTTATAGCTTGACCAAGGACTTTGACTGGGATAGCCACGTCGCTCAGAAGGTCTTTGAGATGACCGCCAAGTATGGCATCCCATACTTTAGCAACTTCATCAACAGCGACATGAGCCCCGAGGATGTACGCAGCATGTGCTGTAGGCTCAGGATCGATAACCGTGAGCTACGGAAGCGAGGAGGCGGCTTATTCGGGGCCAACCCCTTAACTGGAAGCATCGGCGTAGTTACACTGAACCTACCAAGAATCGGCTACACGACTAAAACTGAGGCTGCTTTCCTAGAGAGAGTCTCAGACTTAATGGATATTGCCCGTGATAGTCTTGAGATCAAGAGGAAGACCGTTGAGAAGCTCAGCGAGAACGGGTTGTACCCCTATAGCTCGTTCTATCTGAGGAACGTGAAGGAGGCTTATGGTAGCTATTGGAAGAACCACTTCAGCACCATCGGCTTGGTGGGTATGAGCGAGGCTATATTGAACCTCATGGGATCAGACATCACCACACCCGAGGGAGAAGCATTCGCCAAACGAGTACTCTTACATATGAGGGACAGGCTCAGTGACTACCAGGAAGAAACAGGAAACATCTACAACCTAGAAGCCTCCCCCGCAGAAGGAACCAGCTACAGATTAGCAAGGATCGACAAGCAACGCTATGGAAGCATCAAGGTAGCCAACGAGGACCTGCTACGCCCCGGTGTAGAGCCATTCTATACCAACAGCAGCCAGATGCCTGTGGACGCTAGCAGCGACCTGTTTGATGTCTTGGAGCACCAGAACACCCTACAGCCACTGTACACGGGTGGAACCGTGTTCCATACGTTCCTAGGTGAAAGGGTTCACTCATGGAAGGCAGCGGCAAATCTGGTACGTAAGATGGCGGAGAACACCAACATCCCATACTTTACACTGACACCCACCTTCAGCGTATGCCCAACCCACGGCTACATCACAGGAGAACACCATGAGTGTCCAACCTGTGCCACCGAGTGCGAGGTATACAGCCGAGTAGTGGGCTATATGCGTCCTGTGAAGCAGTGGAACGATGGAAAACAGGCAGAGTACAATATCAGAAAGACATTCGATATGGCTGCTCCCCTCATCGAGGGACAAGACGATTGATATTCGCTGGGCTACAAAAAACCAGCCTCATCGACTACCCTGACAGGGTAGCAACTGTTCTTTTTACTTCTGGTTGTAATCTCAGGTGTCCTTATTGTCATAACGGTGAACTTGTCCACAGCTATACTGGACCATTCATCGAAGAAGATGAAGTGCTTGAAACCTTGCTTGAACGCAAGAACTATGTTGACTCGGTTGTGGTGACTGGTGGAGAACCTACTATTCACCCTGATTTACCCGGGTTCCTTGCGAGGCTCAAGGAAAACGGGTTCAACGTGAAACTTGATACTAATGGCTTCAACCCTGATACATTACGGGCTTGTCTACCATTTGTTGATTATATCGCCATGGATGTCAAAACCTCCACAGAAAAATATACTGATCTAGAAGCATCAAACATTGAGCCCTTGACTAAAAGCATTAAGATCATCAAAACGAGTGGAGTAGACTACGAGTTCAGATGCACCGCTGTACCCGGCTTCGTTGAAACCGAGACCATAAACGAGATTGGTAAACTAGTCAAAGGCGCGAAACGTTTCGTATTCCAACAGTTCAGACCCGAAAAAACACTCGACCCAAACTATAATGGGGTTAAGCCTCATTCTGAGGAATATATCAGAGAGTTAGGTAGGGTAATAGGTCAATGTGTGGATGAAATATATTATAAAATCTAACTTCTTGAATATTTATTTTTATACATTACTTATAGTTAATTTGGTATATGGTTCAGGTTCTAGTTCTCCGCTCTGTGCTAGAAAAAATTCGGGAAAATCGGAATTATATTGACTGGTTGAGTGACGCAAAGGATGTTTTGGAGTTTGATCCTTTTGCTGGAGATAAGGTTTCTAGGCGTTTGACTCCGAGTAGGTATAAGCGTAGGTTCAATGTTGTCTATGTTTATAGGTATAGGTTGCCTGAGGCTTATCGATTAATCTATACATTGGATACAACACATGGTGTTCCTTCTTGTGTGAGGGTGATTGATTTTCTGAGTCATAAGGAGTATGAGCGGGTGTTTCGGTATTAGTTGATGGTGATCCAGTCGTGTTTTTTTGGGTCGAAATCTGGGTTGTTCAGTGTGTAGGTCTGGTCTTTGTGTAGTATTATAATGTCTTTGATGCATAGTTGTTGTAGGGTTTTTTCGACGGTTTCTGGGGTTATGGTTTCTTTGAAGTGGTTGATTATGTCTTTTTTTATGGGGTCTTCTGGGGCGTCGCGTATGTAGTCGTGTATGCTTTGTTCTATCTTTGTTTGAATTTGCATCATAATTAGTTTGATGATCTGGATATTAAAGGTGGTTGTTTTTTATTGTTTTGTGTTGGTAAATTTGATATGTTGTGTGGGTTGTTTTTGTTTTATGGCTAGTTCTGATTATTTAGAGATGCATATTGAAAAGGTGTTGGGGTTTGAGGATCATTTTGGTTTGAGGTTTTGTGATAAGGGTTTGTTGTTGGCTGCGTTGGATCGTAGTGGTTTTGGTTCTGAGAGGAAGAAGTGTTTGGCTGTGGCTGGTGATGCTTTGTTGGATTTTGTTTTGTTTAATTTTTTGTTGGATCGTGGTGGTTATTCGAAGGGTATGATGGATGGTATTAGGGGTAGTTTGAATACTGATGATAATTTGGCTGTGATTGGTAGGGAGATGGAGCTTGGGGAGTTTATTGTATTCCCGGATAGTGCTACTGAGGTTGAGAGGGTTTCTGGAGATGCTTATTATAATGATACCTTGGAGGCTCTGGTGTATATTGTTATGAAGGATATGGGGTTAGAGACCGCCACAAGGTTCGTAGCTGAACACATTATTTCACGATTAGAGATAGAGTAGGTTGAAATGTTTCAGGATTTACAAGATCACCTAACATTAAAAATCTCCGAATTAAAAGGATCATGGATAAGAAAAAACTCAGGCTACGATAAATACATCTGTGAAATCCTAGAAATGAACCTAGAAAATGGAAGATACTACGATGCAACATGGAATGAATTTTTTATCGAGTTCAAAAAAGGAAAAAGCATCTGGCTAGACCTAATCAGATACAGCGAAACAATTCTATTAACAAACGATGAAGCCTCACACGACACAATAAACCTCTTCTTCATACCAAACAAAACAAAAGACCAAATAGAAACCATAATCTGCGTAGAAACAAAACAACTAATCAGCAAACTCGAACTAGATAAAGAATCAGCTAAAAAACTCTTAGAAATAGATAAACTCATTCCACATCACATCAACGCACAAGCCCGATTAACAATAAAAGAAATCACCGAAAACTACAAACCAAACTAAAAACCCTAACCCAGTAGGAAACCCTCACAAGACTTCCCACAAGAAAATTTTTTCCCCAAAGTACCCACCAGTAGACACCAAAAATGGCGCAGCCGATGGGATTCGAACCCATGAGGCACAAGACCACTGGTTTTCGAGACCAGCACAATAACCACTCTGTCACAGCTGCCCAAAACAACCGAGCGAACCCATCAATTAACCCTTTCCCTCACCAACCGATCCACACCAACCCACCCCTCACGCTCCTTAACCTGAACCACCATAACAGCCTCACCAGCCGAATCAACACGAGGACGACTCACCCCACCACGCCTAAGCAAATACTCCGCCGCCCGCAACAACTTACCATTAAACTCACTATCAGCAAGATCAGCAATACTCACAATCAAAGCCTCCAAACTCTTAGGCTTCGTCGGACCCACATCACCATGATGAGCAGCCACCACATGAACCACATCCAACGGAAAACCCCTGCTCATCAACTCACCCACCATCAAAGTCAAATGATCAACCCTACCCCCAAAATCACTGCCACGGAAACCACCACCCTCCACATCCTCATAACAATAACACTTCATAACATCATGAAGCACCGCACCAGCAACCACAGTATCCCGGTTCACCTCACCACCATACAGCTCCTCCACAATATCACAAAAAACCAAAGCAACCCGAACCACACTAACAGTATGCTCCAACAACCCACCCGAATAGCTATGATGCTGATAAGCCCCACCGGGACAAACATCTAGAGCAAGACAATCCACATCAAGCCCAGTCGGTGGATCAACAAGAAACTCCCGCACCTTCCCCGCAAGCTCCTCATCAGAAATCAAATCAACAAAACCCATCAACTCATCCCGCATAAAACCCACCCTTAAATAATCCAAAAGACTCCGCATAAAGACTCTTAAAACCATCGCCCAAACACTTATCACAAACACCAGAGAGCAAAACCAAAGGTGAACCTAGGACGAGCGGCTACAATCGAAGACTCTACGCACTAATGTTCACAGCCACCACATTCGTACTAAACTTCACCCTCACCCAGCCCATCTACAGCCTATACTTAACCCAAAAAGGCATCACAGTAGTCCAACTCGGCATCCTGCTCAGCGTACAGAGCTTCATACCCCTCGTCCTCAGAATACCCCTCAGTGGACTCATCGAAAAAATAGGCCGCATACGCAGCATGATAATCTCACTCATCCTCTGCGGAATAGGCACCCTCCTATTCATACCCGCACGAAGCTACACACAGCTCATGCTAGTCGTCATATTCAACACGATACCCGCTAGCAGCTTCAACCAAACAGCCATGAGCACAGTAAGCGACGCAGCACCACAGCAACGACAAGGCGACGCCATGGGAAGATACCTCACATTCCTCGGACTAGGCATGCTCCTCGGACCAGCACTATGCAGCTGGCTCGTGGGGCCACTCGGCTACACTGGATTATTCCTGTTATCTGGAGCCGTACCCGTAATTGGGATAACTCTTCTTGTGTTTAAGGCTCCAGAGAACATCAGGGAACGTGTCAAGACCGAGACCCCCACCATCAGCACCGCTGAATCCATCAAGATGATACTAAGAAACCGTAACATTGTCCTACTCAGCTACTGCAGAGCCAGCTTCAGCACCGCCCAATCCATATTCCTAGCCCTCTTCAGCATCTACGCCGCAAACCAGCTAGGGTTCAGTGACTCAACCATCGCGTTGCTCTTCACTATCCGTGGCTTCGCGAATACCCTTGCACGGTTCCCCGCTGGAACCATCAGTGACCGTATTGGGCGCCGACCCTTGATGTATGCTGCTTTCTCGCTTCTCGTAGTAAGCTTTGGTATAATGGCGTATTCCGGTAGCTTCACCATGCTTGCCGTAGCCATGGCGCTATATGGGTTATGCTGGGGGACAAGGGCTGTCTCCGAGTGGGCTTTTCTCACTGATCTCGTTGAGCCTGAGATCAAGACCATAAGCATAAGCTATCTAAGTAGTGTATTCAGCCTAGGAAGCACACTTGGCAGTGTAGCATCAGGGGCGCTAACCGTTTTCTTACCTTATAGCACAATTTTCCTAATAGGCGCCGCATTGAACCTTGGCGCTATTCCCGCGATCTATGCTATGAGGAAGAAGTCTTGAAGCTGTTCATCTTCTCGACGATAGCCTCATAGGCTTCGTTGGGGTCTTCGATTCCCTGTACCATTCGCTCAAATGGGCAGTAGATGACACCGTTTTCAAGCTTGATATGAGGAACCTCCTCACTATAACTATACTTGAGTCCATACTTGTCGAGAACCTGTTTACCGGGAGTACTGAGAACCGCTGTTATGGCTTCACCGGCTTTACTGTATATCATCAGGAAAGCTGCTGCTCTTCCCAGTATCTTATCCACCATAAGAGTGCCTTCTAGCTCTGAGCCATGCTCGTTTATCGCTTTTAGGTGGGGTCTGATACCTTTGAGGTCGCTCTCAAAGATCAACTCGCCTTCCTTGTATATCATGAGGCTGTTCTCGGTTTTTTCAAGAATCTCTAAGTATTTATTCATTGGATGGCACCTTGAACGTATTGGTGGTTTTTATTCCTTGTTTTCACGGAGTCTCAGTATGTTTGACAGTATGCTCCGGTGCAATAGATAATACCATGCCACCAATGCCCATAGTAAGTAACAGTATGCAACAATGTATCCTCGTCTAGTTTGAAGATAATGTAGGAAAAGTATCTCGGTGAAAACCGTCAATATTGACGCTGTTACAAGGTTTATGGTTGCCCAGTTTAGCCCAATCTTCACAACTGTATCTGGGGATGTATTGTTTTGAATAATATTCACCGAGAAACAGACATCTGGGTTACCGCATCAATGTGACCCTGATCTGTTGAACACCACGTGTGGTCCCAAGTGCTTCTGCGAGGTTCTTTATCTTCGTCGCCTCTCCCTTGACTGCTAATATCTCTAGGCAGTTATGGTGGTCTAGGTGTATATGGGTTGATGAATTAATGATGTCTGTGTAATCATGTTGTAAGTGTGTTAGTTCCTCGATGACGTTTCCCGTATGGTGGTCGTACATCATGGTGACTACACCAGCGAGTACGCCTTCAAGGTCTTTCCACTTGTGTTCTGTGAGAAAGTCTCTCATGGCGAGTTGTACGGCAGTAGATCGGTTGTACCCTATTTTTTGTGTGGTTTGATCAAATTCTGCTAGTAGCTCCGGGTCGATGGAGATGCTTATTCTTGATACGTTGCCGGACATGGTTATCGCTTCTAGAGATTTGACTCTATGAAGCTTGATATATCTTCTGATGCCACTTCTGCGTTGAAGAGTCCACCCATGAGGCTTGACTTGAATATTGCCGGATCGTAGTGGATCAACGCTGCTGCTTCGAGTCCTTCTGATTCAAGTTTGTCCTTCATCACCTGTTCGATTTCAGGTGTAACCTTGTTTAGTATCAAGTGGATTGGTTTCCCAATACGCTGTGCTTCGGATACAAGTTTTTTTGCTATTTCTACTCCTTCGGCTGTGGGGTCGATTACTACAATGAGTTTGTCTATTCCTTCTTCCACGCCTCTACCTAGATGCTCGATGCCTGCCTCAGCGTCTACTATCAGGTATTCTTCTGGGGTGAGCTCGATGCGTTTCAGCAGTTCTTTCGATAGGAACCCGTATGGGCATGCGCAGCCTTCTCCATATTCCTCGATCTTGCCTACTGCCGCATAGGTGATGCCGTTTTCGGTCTTTGATATGTACTCTGGGGGTAGTTCATTGAGGTTGATCTTTTCATGGTCTTCGATGCCTTTTCTTACATTGGCTCTGCCACCGAGGTAGTTGGCGATGGTGTCTGGGGTTTCGAGTCCAAGAGTTTTAGGCAGTAATCTGTTGGACTCATCTGAGTCCAGTAGTATTGTGTTTGCCTTTTTGCTGAGTTCATGGGCTAGGAGGAGTGATACTGCTGATTTTCCTGCTCCTCCTTTTCCGCCTACAAGTAGCTTCATGTCCTTGACGCCCGGAACATATGTTAAAAATATTACGATGAACGATAAACGTAATACTGATTGTATTTATCGCCCATTGCACCTATTGGTAAACCCTATATTTGACTAGTCTTGAAGATGCCACATGCATGAATGGGCACTCGCTGAGGGCGTTATCTCTACCGCGCAGAGGTTCGCTGAGGATAATGGTCTCACAAAGGTAACCGAAGTAGTAGTAATGATAGGGGAGCTTCAACAGGTAGAACACGATGTACTGGAGTTCGCCTTTGAGCAGCTAAAGACCCCATTATTCAAGGAAGCAGAGTTCGTACTGAAGTCACAGCCAGCTAAGTTCAAGTGCCGCAACTGTGGCAACGAGTGGAGCTTCAAGGCACAAGGATTATCAGAGGATGTCTCTGAGGCGATCCATTTTGTCCCTGAGATGGCGCATGTTTACATCAAGTGTACAGAGTGTGGTAGCCCAGACTTTGAGGTCTCTGAGGGTAGGGGCGTCTGGCTGGCTACCATCAAGGGTGAAAAGAATGAGTGACCCAAGACTAGCCGTCATTGAGCGACGCTTTGAGAAGGTTGGCAAGGTTATCGCTGTCAGCAGCGGTAAGGGGGGCGTCGGTAAGAGCATGGTGGCTACTGCGCTTGCCTTGAACCTCCGGGACAAGGGGTACAAGGTGGGGCTTCTTGATCTTGATTTTACGAGTCCTGCTACTCATGTGATTATGGGTGTGGAGGGATTGTATCCTGAGGAGGATTATGGTATTATTCCGCCTCTTGCTCATGATTTGCGGTACATGAGTATTACTCATTATAGTCTTGATGAGCCTGCTCCTCTTCGTGGCGTTGATGTGAGTAACGCCATCATTGAGTTACTTGCGATTACCAAGTGGGGTGAGCTTGATTATCTTGTGGTGGATATGCCGCCTGGTATCGGTGACGCTACGCTTGATACGATTCGTTTGATCCCGAAAATCCAGTTTGTAGTAGTTTCTACTCCTAGTAGGGTTGCTTATCAGAGTGTTCGTCGGATGCTTTTGCTTTTGAGGCAGCTTGGTATCCCGGTTACGGGTGTAGTGGAGAATATGGTTATGAAGCCGTCAGATTACGTAAAGTCTGATGTGGAGGCGCTTGGTTTAGCTTATCTTGGTTCTGTGGACTTTGATGAGGATATTGAGGCGTCTCTGGGGGATGTGGATGCTTTGTCTGAGACTGGTTTCTATAAACGGATCGGGGAGATATTCCCCTCTGTTATCTGATTACTTTTCTTTAATCAGTAGGGTTATTCCGAAGGCTAGTATGCTGAGTACTGCGAAGAAGTAGAATACGCTCGCGTAGCCATAGTTCAGGGCTAGCCATCCTGCGATTGCTGGTGTGAAGAACCCGATGCCGTATTTGAGGGTGAAGTTTACTCCGTAGGTGACTCCTACCGTGTCTTTGTGGGCTACGTCTCCGAGCAAGGCGTTCATTGGGCTCTGTGTGATGAAGAATGTGAAGCCGAGGATTACTACTAGTAGTACGAGTACTGGTAGGCTGCTTGGGGATAGTACGAAGCCGATGAGGCTTAGTGCGAATCCTGCGTAGCCGAATAGTAGTAGTTTTTTGCGTCCCATCTTGTCGCTGAGTTCTCCGCCTAGTATCTGGGCGAAGGCTCCTACTGTGTATTTGAGGGTGCTTAGTCCGCCTGCGATTACGAATGCGATGCCTTTCTGTTCCTCCATGAATACCATGATGAAGCTTGATACGCCTGTCCAGAGCATTCCGCTGAGTACCACGATTCCGAGGGTGATTATGAGGGTGCTTCTGTTGGTGGTTTCGAACATTCTGCGTATGGTTTCTACTGGTCCTTTGTGTCCGCCTTCAGGGATACTACAGGCTATGTCTTCTGCTACGAGGAAGTCGATTACCGCCATTATGAGTCCGATGACTCCCCAGATGATGAATGTCATTCTCCAGCCGTATCTTGCGCCTAGTATGCTTGATGTTAGGTAGCTTACTGCCATTCCCATGTCGCCGCCGAGTCCTTGGAATCCCATGTATCTTCCTCGGCTCTCGTCGCTTACTAGTGCCATGTGTGCGTATCCGCATGGGTGGTAGAGGCTTGCTCCCATTCCTAGTATTATGAGTCCTACTGCGGCTATGGGTATGCTTGGGCTGATGCCTATGAGTATGCTTGCGCCGCCGCATAGGATCATGCTGAGCATGATGAGTGTTTTTTTGCTGTAGCGGTCTGCGAGGAATCCGATGGGTAGGCTTAGCCAGCCGTAGAATAGGGTTACTAGGCTTGCGAGCATGCCTACTGTGGCGATGTCACCTAGGTCTCCTCCTAGGATGGGTATCATTGCTGGTAGTAGTACTAGGTATGCGTGCATGATGCCATGGCTTGTGCTGATGGTTATGATGGTTCTTTCTTCAGTGTTCATGGAAAGGTCCTCGTGATGCCTATTGTGGTTGGATTATGGTATTTATTGTTGATGGTGTCTACTGGTGGGTACTTTGGGAAAAAAATTTTCTCGTAGGAATTTATGTGAGTGTTTCCCATATTTTTGGGTTTATTCTCCGGGTTTTAGGTACTTATTTTACGGTTACTGGTGCACTTTTTTGCGCATATTGAGTATTGATCTGGGGTGTTCTGGGGCTGTTTATAGTGAAAGAGGCCTGTTTGGGGCTGTGTTGCTGGTACCCCCTCCCCCCCCCTTTTTGAGTTATACCTTGTATCCTTTAGATTGGGTGGATTAACAGAAATAGAAATACGGTGTGGAGGTTTATTCTCGTTTTTTCTCCACGGTGATCATGTCGCTTCCGCAGTATGGGCATGATTTTTCTTTCTTGTCCGAGGTCCAAGTCTCGTAGCATTCTTCGCATAGATACTTGGTCTTTGTTTCCGGTGTCTGCATTTCTGTATTTTTACGGACCATATACTAGTTTATATCCTTAATTCCTCTGGGGCTTGGCTCTGTCTGGTTTATATACTGGGTTCTGGTTTTTCGGGTCAAGTTTTAATAAAAAGCCAGTATATTTTGTGCTGAGGATCATGTCAGCTCAAAGAAACAAGATTGGCGTATTACTACTAGATAACCCGATGTCTCTGAAGGAGATAGCCGATGAATTGGGGGTCACTGAGAAGAAAGCATATAGTCTGCTTAAGAACATGTTCCAGAATGACCGGGTCATGAGCTTCAAGGCAGAGGATGGGCAGCGCAAGTACAGTAATACTGAGGATGAAACTGAGGCAGCCTTGAAACGTAAGGCTCGTGCTGATAAGAAAGCTGCCAAAGCTAAGGAAAAGTAGCTTCTGCATAATGTTTTATGTTATGCCCTAGTTAGGGTATGTTATGCCAAATTATGGGATAAACCATGAATCAGGTACCCTGAAGCGGGTTATGGTTCATCACCCCGGAAAAGAACTGGAGCTGGCAAACGCTGATCCAGTTGCACACCACTTTGATATGCCAGTAGACACTAAACGATTCATCAGCGACCACCAGGAACTCATCGACGCTTTTGATGAGGCAGGAGTAGAAGTCCTCAAGGTTCGTGATCTGATTGCAGACGACGAGGAAATGATGGTACAGAGCTACAAGGCTCCCAACCTAGTATTCGTCAGAGACAGCAGCAGCATGACAAACAATGGAGCCATGCTATTCAGGATGGGTTTACCCACCAGAAGAGAAGAAACACCAGTCATCAAGGCTGCCCATGAGGCAAATGGCGTCCCAATCGCACTTGAGATGAAGGAACCCGACACCTTTGAGGGCGGAGGCTTCGCCCTTCTTGAAGGCGGTACAGCCGTGGCTGGTCTCTGTGACCGAGCTACACAAGGCGCATTAACCCAGATGGCTGACTATCTTCTAAACAGCAAGCTCGTTGATCTCTTCATCCAGTTGAATATGCCAGAGGGTATCGTCCACATTGACGGGCAGTTCTGTGAGCTACCCGGCAAGGTAGCATTGATTCACCCACCTGTAATGGAGGAGGTTCACTCTATCTTCAGGACAAGAGACGAGACATGGGAGGGCAGTATCACCGAGTGGCTCAGGGAGGAGAACTGGGATATCTTGGAGATCACAAGCCAAGAAGAGTATGATATGGCTGCAAACTTCCTCACAGTAGATAAAGACCTAGCATTCCACTATACTGGTAACCCACGGGTTATGCAGGAGTGTAAGGAACGTGGTATCGATGTTGTTCAGATACCCGGTGAGGAAATGAGAAAAGGCATGGGTGGAATCCACTGCATGACCTGCCCAGTACTAAGAGTATAAACCCCAATATTTTTTGGGTATTTTTTCTAGTCTTCGTCGTCGTCCTCGTCGCCATAGATGAGTTTCAGGTCCTCAAAGCTGAGTTTCTCACCGTTCTCCATCTTCTTAACGGCTGCCTGTTTCATGGCTTCAGCTCGCTGCTGTACATTCATCTTGCGTAGTTCGGCGTGTTGGAGGTCTGATGCTTTGAGTCCATCTCTCATGGCGTTGATGTCTGGCATTATGATGTTGAGTTCGCTCTTGATTTCCTCGACTTGTTTAATCTTCTCAACGTATCTGCTGTGAACCTCGTCTGCGCGTTTCTTGTCCTTGTCAGCCTGCTCATAGAAAAGTATCATGCGTTCATGGTGCTCTTGGCTCTGCTCTGCGAGCCCATTAATCTCCTCACGAAGAACATTGATCTCTTCTAGGGTACCCTTCCTGTCTTTGAGATAATCCTGTTTTTTATCCTGTTTCTGCTCGATCCCCTTGAACTCATCAAGAGTCTTACGGAGATTGGCTGCACGCTGGATAAGCTCATCTTCCCTGCCAAGCATCTCCTTGGTGGGTGTAGTCATTACCTCCCACTCGATACGCTTCAGGTCTTCCTGTACTTGCTTCTTGTTGGGTAGCCCCTTGTATTCTTCCCTGATGGCTCGGTCTGCCTGTGCTAATGCCTGATTTTTCTCGCTGAGATCATCGAATAATGGTCCGAGGCTCTGTTTTATCTCCTGTACCTTAGTGTTGATCCTGTCACGCTCATCACGGTGTTTCTGTGCCTGATCCCTTGCGGCTCTCGCTGTCTTGTTAAGGCGATCTCTTTCTTCTTTAAGCTTCTTTATCTGGGTAAATAACTCGTTGCGGGTATTACGTAGCTCCGCTGCCTGTGCTTCAAGATCATCTAGTTTCTTTTCGTCGATAGACATATGGAAGTGCACCGTACAGGTTTTTTCTAATGCCTACAGGATATGGTACTAATCTAAAAGGGCTTCTATGAAGGATATATCGGTCATTAGTTACTTTATTAGTTTCAGTATCTTTTCACAATGTATGAAGGTAATAGGAATAGTAGCTGGACCAAGACGTACAGGAAGCACTGCCCGGCTTGTAGAGGAAATATTAGCCGGTGCAAAGGGCTCAGGACACGAGACGCACGTATTCTATATGGGTGAGATGGATATCAAGCCTCTCGAAGCCGATGAGCATGACTATGTTTATCCTGATGATGATTTCACAAAGCTGATGCCCCATCTTGAATCCATGGATGCCCTTGTTCTCGGTTCACCGATCTACTATGATCATGTCAGCGCACGAGCCAAGATTCTCATTGACAGACTCTATTATTACAGTACAAGCCACGGAGCCGAGTACCGAAAACTGATAAAAGATGGCATCAAGTTTATCGGCGTACTCAGCTGTGGCTGGGACAACCCCAACGTATACGGGGAGGTTGTTACTTGGCTTGAGGAACGCATGAGCCACTACTGGAACATGGAGCCCGTGGGCTCAGTGAAAGCATATGGGACAGGCAGTAAACCAGCCTCACAAAATAAGGAGTTGTTAAAGAAGGCTAGGGCTCTCGGTGAGAGTCTAGTCTGATTGTAGCTCGATGTTTATACTTGGGGCGCTTTTTATGGTGTTGCCCACGTAGCATTTCCCAGCCTCTTCAAGGAGTCCCTCGATGGTTTCGGGGCTGAGTTTTGCGTTGATCTTTATGCTAGTAGTATATTCTACGCATCGGCTTGGGTTTCTCTCACTCTTATTGTTTATAGTGATCTCAAACCCGTCGTGTTCAATGTTATTTTTTTGCATATAGCTAACGAGGTGCATTCCTGTACAGAGTCCTAGGCTTGCCGCCATTAATTTTCCGGGGCTCATTCCCGCTGATGGGCTTTCTAGGTCTGATCTTCCGCTGATTACTGTGAATCCGTCTGCCTCTGCTTTTAGTTTCCAGCCTTCTATCTGGGTTATTTTGACACTCATACCGGGTACGAGCATTACGGTGAAATATAGGGCTTATCCCCAAACAAAAACCGCGCTAGCTTTCTATTAGTGAAAAAACTCACAGTTTTCACCCAGAATAGTATCCACTGTTTGTATTTCGTAGTACCTTGATTGAAAACCTGTCTTTCGAGTTTGTGTTAGGTTTATAACCCGCCCCCAGTCTGCAATTTAGTCGTGCCTAAAAACTAAATGTGATAACAATGTGGAAATACCTATCTAAACTTCAAAAAAACCTCATATACAGCATCCCAGCCTCAATGACCCTTGGAATAATCTACGGCTACTTCAGAGACCCCACATTCTTGAAGTCTCTAATCATGCCACTCACGTTTCTAATGGTATACCCCATGATGGTAAACCTACAGATACGAAAAGTATTCTCAAAAGAAGACTTGACCGTTCAAGCTGCTGCACAGGTTCTAAATTTTCTAGTCATACCCTTTATCGCGTATGGCCTAGGTCGCGTCTTTTTCAGCGACAATCAATACATCGCCCTAGGGCTACTGCTTGCAGCCCTGCTCCCCACTGGTGGAATGACCATCTCATGGACCGGGTTTGCGAAAGGCAATGTTAATGCGGCTATCAAGATGACCGTTGTTGGGTTATTTATCGGGAGCCTAGCTACACCATTGTATGTAAAATGGTTGATGGGTACCGGAATCGAGATGCCAATACTCGATGTATTCAAACAGATATTCTTGGTTGTCTTCCTCCCCATGGTAGCTGGAAACATAACCAAGACCCAGCTAATCAAACGGTACGGAGAAAAGACCTACACCACTGAGTGGAAGAAAAAATTCCCCCTATTATCGACACTGGGTGTAATGGGCATCGTTTTCGTCGCCATGGCGTTAAAATCAGTGACTATACTGAGAGAACCATTGATACTAGTAGGTCTACTGGTCCCAATAGTGCTTCTATATGGATCAAATCTGGTTCTAAGCACAATGGTGGGGCGACTCTTCTTCAAACGAGAAGACGGAATCGCCTTGGTCTATGGAACAGTTACCCGTAACCTATCCATTGCACTAGCAATAGCCATGACTGTATTTGGAAAACAAGGCTCCGATGTCGCCTTAATCATTGCATTAGCCTACATTATCCAAGTGCAGGCAGCAGCATGGTATGTAAAATACATCGACAGAATCTTTGGACCACCGAAGACTGCCCCTGAGGTAAAGCTGGTTTCACCCACTCCTGTTGATTAATTTTCTATAATTCCTTTTTTGGTATCCATCTGGCGCATACAAAACAGTATTTTGTCTAATAAAATAGCTTCAATGTCTAGTGAAAAATATGGCTTTTTTCGACATATTAAGACCATTTTTTTGTAAACTATTTACATGAATCTTCAGAAAAAAGATAAAACATGCCATCGGGTTCTGCAAATCCTTAAACAAGGAAACTGGAATCTCCAATGAAATGACCGATTTTAAGATCGTCAGAAAGGAAGACTTGAACTCAGCAGATTATCTCATAGAGGTTGAAGCTCCTAATGTCGCGGAAAAGATCAAACCTGGACACTTTGTCCTGCTAATGACCCATGAAAACGGGGAAAGAATCCCCATGTCCGTCAAATCAGCGGAAAACGGCAACATCGTAATGTTCATCAAAAGACTAGGAAAAACAAGTCTTGAACTCGACGATTACAAAGTTGGAGACTCATTCTATCAAGTGATTGGACCACAGGGAAACGAGTTCCCCATAAAGAAGTATGGAAACGTCGTCTGGTGCAGTGACTTGGTCTGTGGTCACGCAGAGAACTATCAATACTGTAAAGCTCTCAGCCAAGTTGAGGGCAATCATGTTATCTCTATACAGTCTTTTGCTACAAAGGATGATGTCTACGGCGAGGAAGACCTTCGTTCAGTGAGTGACGAGTATTATATCACCACTGAAGACGGCTCCTATGGGGAGAAAGGACACTATCTGGACATATTGAAACGGCTTATTGAGGAAAAACGGGTGGATATTGCTCTCGCTTGTGGTAATATCGGTAAACTCAAGGAGATGGCTGACCTGACAAGACCGCATAATATCCCAACCATGTCTGTTCTCAGACAGATAATGGTAGACGGTACAGGCATGTGTGGAGCATGCAGGGTATTCATCGATGGTCAGATGAAGCTCACCTGTGTCGATGGTCCCCTCTTTGATGCTCACAAGGTGAACTTTGCCGAGGTAATCAACAGACTCGCCATGTTCAAAGCACCCGAGAAGCTGCATAAAGACCTCTATCTTGAAGGGAGGAACAAGTAATGCCGGCAACACGTGTACCAATGAGAGAGCAAGCAGTCGAGAAACGAGTAACCAACTTCGATGAAGTACCCCTAGGATACTCAAAAGAAGAGGCAATACAAGAAGCAAACAGGTGCCTCCAATGTCCACACTCCCCATGCTCAAACCATTGCCCAGTTAACATCGATGTCACAAAGTTCGTGAAAGAGATCGCTGAAGGAGATTTCCACTCAGCATACACTACACTGAAGGCAAGCAGCCCAATCCCATCCATCGTAGGTAGGGTCTGTCCACAGGAATCCCAGTGTGAGGGTGCCTGTGTGCTTGGTAAAGCCGGTCAGCCGATTAACATCGGTAAACTTGAGTCCTTTATCGGTGACTGGGCTATCGAGAACAGCGTAGTGGAGTCAGTTGAGATCAAGGATAATACTGGAAAGGTGGCTATCATCGGCTCTGGTCCCACAGCCATCAGCTGCGCCGCTGATCTACGTAAACTTGGGTATGATATTGTGGTCTTTGAGGCTCTTCACAAAGCAGGTGGAGTACTTCAGTACGGTATCCCCGAGTTCAGGTTACCAAAATCTATCGTGAACATTGAGCTTGATATGCTCAAAGACCTTGGCGTAGACATCAAACTAAACAGAATCGTCGGTCAACACATCAGCTTCGAGGAAATACTCTCCGAGTACGACGCCATCTACGTTGGAACCGGTGCAGGGGCTCCACGGTTCATGAACCTGAAAGGTGAGGAGTTGAACGGTGTTTACTCTGCTAACGAGTTCCTCATCAGAACCAACTTGATGAAATCTTACCTATTCCCCGAGGGATCAGACACACCCATCGTCGTGGGTAAAAAAGTAGCAGTCATCGGCGCTGGAAACGTGGCAATGGATGCAGCAAGATGTGCATTACGCTACGGAGCCGAGACCCACATACTCTACAGACGAACCAAGGATGAAGCACCGGCAAGAGCAGAGGAGCTACACCACGCGATAGAGGAGGGAATACATTTCCACGAGCTAGAGAATCCAACAAGGCTGAACGGTGAAAACGGGTGGGTGAAGAGCATCACCTGTCAACGTATGGAGCTTGGTGAACCTGATGCTTCTGGAAGGCGTCGACCTGTTCCTATTCCTGACAGTGAGTTCACTGAGGAGTTTGAGACTGTTATCGAGGCGATTGGTACCTCCCCAAACAGGTTGTTCCTTTCACGAGCCGAAGGCTTGGAAGTAAACAGGTGGGGTGGCATACAGGTTAATGATAACATGCAGACAAGTATACCCAAGGTCTTCGCTGGAGGCGACAGCATCAGCGGAGGAGCTACAGTTATTCAGGCTCTAGGTGAGGGCAGAAAAGCAGCCGAAAAGATACACGCATTCCTGTCCTCAACAACAGGCGAGAAGTTGACTGTGGAAGAGGCATTAAAGATCGGTGCAGAGATGGAGCTTGAATCATATAACCTCTACAAGGAGACAGCCGAGAAAACCACAAGACCGGGTGCAAAAGAGTTCCTCAACAAGATGGCTGAAGACGAGAAACACCACAGAGCATATTTCCTCAAGGGGCTTGAAGACACTGAGAACATCAAGGCAAGCACTCTTGAAAGGAATGTGGTTGATCTTAAGATAACAGACCCGTTGGTGAAAGTCCCATTGAAACCTGACTCCAGTTATCAGGAGATACTAATCTATGCGGCACAAAG
>JAOZIG010000327.1 GCA_026014515.1 Candidatus Bathyarchaeota archaeon
AAACAGGATTGGACATTGCTCAGGGTAGTATTGATAACCTAGGGCATTTATGGAATAGCCCTATGGCCGAGACGCTTAAGTCGATGTACATAGTCATCTTCGCATGCTATGTCAACACTGAGGAGGGTCGAGATCACAGTGCTGTCACTAGAGAGGAGATTGACAGACTTCGCAAAGCTGCGTCTTCTAAGTCTTGGTATTTTACCGACAATCCTATGGAGTTTTTAGTTCGGTGCGCGTTGTTCGTTGCCAGAGCTGTTGTCATGAGTGCCAAAACCAAATCTTGGGTTGGGCTAATTGGCGATGACACTGGGATATCTACATGGGCTTTGGAAGCCAATCGACTCACCAGTCTTGCCACGAACAACGCACACCTTTCTTTTCTTTTTCCCCATCACATTTTCTATGTTGTACATTACATGTCCAGCACTTTAGGAAACTGTTGGAGAGAGGGTACCGATTAATAGTGGGTTTCCTGTCACCCATTCAAAATCTGCCGATTCTCTTTCACGTAACTTGTGGGCCACTTCTGCCAATTTATGTTGGGTGTGAATTTACAAAGGGTTTAGATGGTTCTACCCCTTCTGTTAGGTATGCTTTGTACTATAATGACCTCTACGACACCTCACGGGTCGCAAGTCTCCTAATAGAACTTTCACGAGTCGCAAACCACTCAATGGCGTGTTATAGTGTTTTCAGAGATGTATCCCTACCGTCCAGGGACCATCATCCGAGGCCACTCTCCACCTTTTTCTTTTAGTGTTCCGTTGGGACGTTGAACAGATGTCGCGTCTGTTGCGTCCACCCCTGAAGCTCGTTTTCCTGCTCCAAACCGCTTTTATCACAAATATGAATCTTATGTTCACTTGCGAGAAGCACAGGCATTTTGACGGAAATGCTAACATGTTTGCCGGCCGAATGGTCGAGGTTTCAACCGGAAAATTTTTAAGCGCATGGGCTGGTCAGTTTGACCGCCTTGCACGCGCCGAGCGCACTCGTCTTTATGGTGAGTGTGTAGACGAGGTCACTTTCAAGATGTTGATTGATGATCTTGTCAATGCTGGAGCCCTTCGCCGGGCTGCAGTAAAGTCGGTGGATGTACCACCGCAATTGGTTCTGGGGGAGACATCCCCAATTGTTACACCTGTATCTTGGTCTACTTCAAAATTGGTTCTTGCTTCAAGCATGCAAGCCGCTACTGGGTTTTCGGGTGTTTGTCGGTTTCGACCGCAAATCGCTCGTTATGAAATGGATGACATCTATGCCACTGTTGCGCGCAAAGCTGGGTTTATGAATACCATGCTGTTCACCTTTATCGAGGGATGGCTTTTGTATGCGTATGACTTGAGTAGAGTGCGAGACAATAAGGACATCTTGATCGCTCTTGTTCGCTTGTGGAATCACGGACGACCTTCGTCTGTTTCTTTCAACGCAGTTGCCCTCTTGTCGACTTGGATGCGCATAGCCGGTGACGTTTTCTCGGCGTGGCTACCTGGTAAGCCATATGACACACCGAGACCTTCTTACGAGATGGACATCGATGATTTTGGTACGCCACTTCGTCCTCAGGCTCTTCTGGATGTACTCGAAACAGGATTGGACATTGCTCAGGGTAGTATTGATAACCTAGGGCATTTATGGAATAGCCCTATGGCCGAGACGCTTAAGTCGATGTACATAGTCATCTTCGCATGCTATGTCAACACTGAGGAGGGTCGAGATCACAGTGCTGTCACTAGAGAGGAGATTGACAGACTTCGCAAAGCTGCGTCTTCTAAGTCTTGGTATTTTACCGACAATCCTATGGAGTTTTTAGTTCGGTGCGCGTTGTTCGTTGCCAGAGCTGTTGTCATGAGTGCCAAAACCAAATCTTGGGTTGGGCTAATTGGCGATGACACTGGGATATCTACATGGGCTTTGGAAGCCAATCGACTCACCAGTCTTGCCACGAACAACGCACACCTTTCTTTTCTTTTTCCCCATCACATTTTCTATGTTGTACATTACATGTCCAGCACTTTAGGAAACTGTTGGAGAGAGGGTACCGATTAATAGTGGGTTTCCTGTCACCCATTCAAAATCTGCCGATTCTCTTTCACGTAACTTGTGGGCCACTTCTGCCAATTTATGTTGGGTGTGAATTTACAAAGGGTTTAGATGGTTCTACCCCTTCTGTTAGGTATGCTTTGTACTATAATGACCTCTACGACACCTCACGGGTCGCAAGTCTCCTAATAGAACTTTCACGAGTCGCAAACCACTCAATGGCGTGTTATAGTGTTTTCAGAGATGTATCCCTACCGTCCAGGGACCATCATCCGAGGCCACTCTCCACCTTTTTCTTTTAGTGTTCCGTTGGGACGTTGAACAGATGTCGCGTCTGTTGCGTCCACCCCTGAAGCTCGTTTTCCTGCTCCAAACCGCTTTTATCACAAATATGAATCTTATGTTCACTTGCGAGAAGCACAGGCATTTTGACGGAAATGCTAACATGTTTGCC
>JAOZIG010000070.1 GCA_026014515.1 Candidatus Bathyarchaeota archaeon
AGTTGTACGTCAACGCCATACTTAGTGGCTTGAGGAACGATAGACAGTGGGTTACTAGTGTCCCCACTCATGATTGTCTTCATCTTTGTATCCATACCCCCCGGAAAGATCCAAGAAGATATGCAAGTTGTGCTGATCTGATCACTGCCAGCTTTATAGTACTCTAGTTAAACAGTACTTACAGCTGCTTCAGCAATCTTAAAAGGAGACTTATTTGAGATACTTGCACAAAAAGCCCCGCACCATGAGGTTTAAACTAACGTCTTTAAGTCGGTGAAGAATGTGAGATACATTTGGCCGCCAGCCTGGTAATAGTTGAGTAGGGCTGAGTTGGACTGAATTGTAAACTCAATAGCAGCTTTCATTTGGATGTAGTCATCTCCAGTGATGGAGTCACCTTCTACACCCAGGTGTACGATGCTATGAACGTAAATCAGACCATCTTCAAATATCTTCATGGTAGTGTATTTAGACGTAGTCAGGACGGGCTAGGCCGTCAGTGCCATTGGTATGATAGTGCCCCCGCTGATCGTACCCTCCCCATTACTGAGTAGGGCTACGAAAGAGCAGACGCGTGCGAATTCTTTAGGTTGTTTAACACAGCCTGCAATGCCAAGGTCTCTAGTACTTAAGTGGTGGTCGATACACCACTCTAATGTTTGGCTATTCGGGGTGTCGCTTAAGACGAGACCTCTGTTATCATACACAACGTTCTGTTGCTATGGTGCAGCAATAATTTCGGGCTTGGCCAGGGTGAGTTTTCTGAAATATCCCCCCGGTCCTTGAGAACAATAACCTACTTTTGAGCTATCCATTCTCCCGATTGGATGGCTCTACATTCCTGAGATCTCTGATAGGTGACCTCCGATGGTCTATTGCGACGCACCGCGAATGCCTTGGAAGTGGGCTGCCTACCCCTGTACCGCGCGGTTAACTGCGGTGGACAGTGCGTAATTCTAGTTGACGAGTCTAGGGCGCTCGTCCTTAAGAGCAGCGACTGCTTAAGGAGTACCATCTATTTTCTAGTCTGAGATGAGTACAGGGCCCCTCTGAGTCAATATGAGCCTATCGAGAGACCGGCCCATAAGACAATATCCTACGCTCTTAGCTGAATATCCGGTGAGGTTTCCGGAGCTAAGTCCACTTTAGTTCTGCTACTGTGGTCGGAAGGATTGTACGACCTGAGGTAATTGTTGTATGAACCCTGAGTTGGAACCGCCGAAGAGAGACTTCACCCCGTTGATCAGCCCACGTAGAATATCACCAAACAGGGCATGCCCGACTCCGGTGTTCGTCCCCTGCTACATCGCCAGAGCGGCGACGTTGGAGGGGTCGATTACGCGACGGGCACCATGTGTGATGAATTGAACGTAGTCCGATCTACGGTAGATCTGTCTCACATTCGACTGCAAGGTGTTCTGCAGCAGAAGCCTGTACTCTTCTAAAGGGTTAAATGTACAGGCTGGTGGTAGTTGTATTTGAAGCATTTTCATGTCCTGTTGGAAAGGGACGAGTTGGTATTGAACGCAACCGGCTATGTTGATATTTCTTAAGCCAGTGGACCCTTAGACGATGATTATGCTTCGGTCCACGTTCTGACGTGCCAGGATGGGGTCAGTGGAGTACACTATCACCTCAGCGCCGTAATTGACTGTAGTTGTAGCGTTAGTTATGTACGAGATGATGTAGTGTTTCCACATGTAGCCGGCCGGTATTGGGACATCAAAGACGTGGGTGGTGTACGAAATGGATGTAGCAGGAACCTGAGGAACATTAACAGGATAACCCGTCACAGTGATTTCACGTGTAAGCTCCCCCTGCTCTTCTGAGTAGGTTGAAGCCGTCACGTGGATCATTGGCTGGATTCTGATGTCTGTGTTCACAGGCTTTGTACCCCATGCTTGACGCATTCGTATTTGCATTGGCCCCGAGTTCATAGGGCAAGGTGTAGGGAATATGAATTGCTCCCCAGTTGTGATTCCTGAAGTCCAGTTCTTCACAGCTGTTGGTATGGTCTGCTGGAAGGAAGGACGTGAGTCGAGATCGACTTGGCTCACCCAATCCGGATCTTCCGTAGTTTAATATTTCGGATAATAGGGATAGGCAAGACAGGTGCAACCATCGGCGAGCGATGTGTTTACAATTTTGAACACATCATGGGCCGCTAATTGCGGGAGGGTTTGGTAGTCGAACTGAGCCTTGGGCATATTCATGACTTGAACAGCTGTGAGACGCCCGGCCAAATCAGAGGTGGTGGTTGATATAGTGTCTGAGAACAAAGTCAGTACTGAGGAAACTATGCGAGCTTGCGCAAATTGTCTCAAGTCAACAGGCTGTGTTATCGGTCCTACATACTACCACTAGTTAGGATTCTGAATAGGGCGGGCGAAGATGTGTCCTAGTGGGCCACTACATTCATGGTGCGAGAAGATGATTAGAAGTTCATCATTGTCAGCGACAGTGTTCGCAACGATGCTGTAGTTCTTGGTGAT
>JAOZIG010000418.1 GCA_026014515.1 Candidatus Bathyarchaeota archaeon
AGCTATCCCGTCACAGGTTGCTACCAGTGGGTTAGATGTCTTTGAGTAGAGTTGACCTGCTCCACCTGTGGCGAGTACAACTGTATCCGCGTAGAACTCGATTATCTCAGATGTCTTGTTATCCAGAGCCTTGACTCCCGTGCATTTATCATCACTGATGATCAGATCAATGGCTGTGGTTTCCTCGTAGATTTTTATGTTCTCATTGTTTTTGACGTTTTCAACTAGTTGTTTCTGAATCTCATAACCAGTAATATCCCCTGCGTGTACTACGCGTCGGCTACTGTGGCCTCCTTCACGGGTTAGATCTAGTTTTCCATCGTGTTTTGAGAAGTCTACACTCTGTTCCATGAGCCAGTTTATCTGCATTGGTCCGTGTCGGACCAGAATCTCAACTGCTTTTCGGTCTGAGAGGCCCTGTCCTACCTTCAAGGTATCGTTGATGTGTTTCTCAAATGTATCAGGTGGTCGCATTACTGCTGCGATTCCTCCCTGAGCTTGACTGCTATTGGAGTCCATTAGTTTGCATTTTGTTATCAAGGAAACCTTTGTCTTCTCAGCTGCTCTAAGCGCAAAGCCTAGCCCTGCGAGACCTCCGCCGACTACTAGAAAGCTACCCGTCTCATCTCACCAGACACGATTTTGTGACAAAATGTACGGGCATACAATAAATGTTTAGGTAATAAAAAATTAGTAGACTGGTTTTCTGAGGGTCACACCAGAGCGATCCCCAGTAAAGACACCTTCAGATATGGTAACCGAGCCATTAACGATCACATAGGGGATTCCCGCTGGGAAGCTATGTGGCGCCTTATAGGTAGCAAGTTCAGCAACGGTCTCCGGGTTGAATATAGTGACATCAGCCCACATTCCGGGTCTTAATAGTCCTCTGTCCAGTAATCCGAAGCGTTGGGCTGGGAAGCTTGTCATCTTACGGACCGCTTCCTCCCATGTTATCAGCTGTTCTTCACGTACATATTTTCCCAAGACTTTTGGATAAGTTCCATAATGTCGTGGATGTGGTTTTCCTATACAGAATGGCCCTTCGACGTTGCAGCATCCAGCGTCTGTTCCAACCATGTGAAGTGGGTGTTTCATTATACGTTTGACGTCGTCCTCGTGACCATAGAAGATGACCATGCCTGGTGCTCCGTCTTCCTCTAAGAGTAACTCGTACAAAGCGGTGAACTCGTCTTTTGCTCCACGGTGTTTCTTGATCTCCACCATGTTCATGCCTTCAACTGGCTTGTTCTCATCGGTGATCACTGATGTTACATAGACGTTTTCCCAGCCAAGGGTGCCTGCAAAGTTCTCCCATCCCTCGATGCCTTCCTTGATCTCCTTCTCCATCCGTGCTCTTAGCTGGGGGTCTCTGAGTCTTTCAAGTGCTTTTTCTCGTCCTCCGTCATGTACCCATGGGGGTAGGAGGGTCATTAGGCTAGTTGACCCCGCCTTGTATGGATATTGATCCACTGTGACGTCAAGTCCTTTGCTGCGTGCCTCCATGAACATCTGTAGCGTCTTCTCGCTGCTTCCCCAAAGGTCCTTGATGGCGATCTTGTGGTGGCTCACCTGAACTGGTATATTTGCTTTGAAGCCAATCTCTAGTGCTTCTTCAAGGGCTGCGATGAGTGTCGCGCCTTCACCTCTGATGTGGCTATCATAGATTCCACCATATTTTGCGGCTACTTTTGCGCATTCGATGATCTCATCTGTTTTTGCGTAGATTCCCGGTGGATAGATTAGTCCCGTGCTTAATCCAAATGCACCTGATTGCATCGCTTCCTCGACGTAATCTCTCATCTTATCAAGTTCTGTGTTTGTGGGTGCCCTTGAATCGAATCCCATGGCTGCGGCTCTTACTGCTCCGTGTCCCACCATGTGGGCGACGTTTGCTCCAAGGTGTTCTTTTTCCTCTTCTTTGAGGTAATCATCGAAGCTTGACCATGTTAATTTGAGTTCATAGCCTTCTGGTATCTCATCGTCAAAGTTTTTCTGCATGTTTGCTCTGCTAAGTTCGCTTAGTGGTGCTGGTGTGCTTCCACATTGTCCAGCTACAACTGTGGTTATTCCTTGGTGAGTTAGATTCTCCATATCCCTGTATAGAAGTGTATTGTAGTCGGCGTGGCTATGTGCGTCGATAAATCCGGGTGCCACAATGTGTCCCTTTGCGTCGATTGTTTTCTTGGCGTCTGGATTACCTAGTTTGCCTATTGCAGCTATTTTGCCGTCTTTTATGGCAACTTTTGCATTATACCATGGGTTTCCTGCGCCGTCAATGATTTTTCCATTCTTGATTAAGATGTCATACTCCAAAATGGTTCACAGAGAATAGAACAAGCGTAGGAGATTTAATACTAATGATGAGGGGCTACTTTTTTGCCCAGTTAGACCTGATGTTACTGGATTTCTCTGTAGCTGCCTGAACAGCGTTCATCAAAGCCGTACGAAGCTTACCATCCTCGATCTGATAGATGCCTTCAATCG
>JAOZIG010000419.1 GCA_026014515.1 Candidatus Bathyarchaeota archaeon
GCTTTCTTTGTGACTTCATCGTGGTTAAAGCTGTGTACCCATGAGTCATGCTCTCTGATATTCACCATCTGGAACAGGTACTTGTTGATTCCAACCTCCTCAACTGCCTCCATGAACAATGGCTCATGAGTTCTCGGGGTACATGAGGCTACAACTACTCTGTCTAGATCGTGTTCCTTTATTGCTGCCTGTATATTGCGTATGCCTTCACTGCTGCAGCTGTGAGTGTTCTCATCAACAAAGGCAACAGCGTCAAGTTGACGTGTGAATTCAGCTACTTCTGGTAGATTTACTACGCCACCGATGTTTGTACCGCAGTGACAGAGGAACACTCCTACTTTTGGTTCAGTTCTTTTTTCTTGGGTCATTGTGTTGCCTCCTTTTCTATGAATGATCCAACCATGCTGGCTACTCCGCTTGCTTCGGCTATTGCATCCGGTATGTCTTTGGGGCTCTGGCTGAATCCACAGACATAGATTCCCTCACGTGATGTGCTAAGAGGCGCTGCAATTGGATCAGGTTTCACAAAGAAACCATATTCATCTACCTCAACTCCGAGAGTCTCAGCTAAAGCTGCATTATCCCTACTGGGGACCAGTGCTGTGCATAGGATCACAAGCTCAGTCTCATGCAAAACCATGTTTCCAGTGAGTGTTTCCTCATACCAGAAGTGGAGATTTCCTGTTTCAGGGTCTTCCCTTATCTCAGCAGGCTTTGTCCTGATATAGTTCAATCCGTATTCATCTTGTGCCCTGTTTACGAATGCTCTGAACTCTTTACCGAAGGCACGTATATCGGTATAAAAGAGACTCACATTAACATCTGGGATATGCTCTTTGACCAGTATACCCTCCTTGGTAGCGTGCATACAACAAACCGATGAACAGTAGGGATAACCTTCTTTCATACTCCTTGAGCCAACGCAGTGGAGGAAAGTAACGTCCTTTGGATGTTTTTCGTCTGATAACCTGATTAAATCGCCTTTGGTACACCCTGTTGCAGAGAGCATTCGCTCCATCTCTAGGGCGGTTATCACATTCTTGAAACGCCCATAGCCATATTCGGTAATTATACTGGGGTCAAATGTTTCCAGTCCCGTCGCGAGAATAATTGCATCAACATTGAGCTCAATATCCTTCCCGGGATCATCTACATTGATTGCATTAACCGGACATACACGTTCACACGCTCTACAACCTATACATGCCTCATAATCGATGGTGAAAACATTGGGAACCGCCTGAGCAAATGGTCGATAAATGGCTTTACGTTCCATCAGGTTCTCGTTAAACTGGTCCAAGGCTTTACCGGGACAAACCTGATTACACTGACTACATCCAATGCAAACATCAGGATCAACGCCTCTTGGTTTGATCCATACAGTTACCTTGAAATCTCCTGATTCTCTCTTTACCGCTTTAACCTCAGAGTAGGTGATGATGTTAATATTATGGTGACGACTCGTCTCGATCATTTTTGGCGCGAATATACATACAGCGCAGTCCATCGTTGGGAAGGTTTTATCCAACAACGCCATTTTTCCGCCTATACTAGCGGCTTTCTCTACTATGTGGACCTTGTATCCTTGTTCTGCTAGGTCTAGGCTAGCCTGTATTCCTGCGATTCCTCCGCCAATTACCATTACTGATTTTTCCATTCTTAATGCACCTTCTCCACAAATTCATCAACGGGTGTCGCGTTGAAGTTCAAACCAAGAGCCTCATCATCCAATCCAAGAGCCACACCAATCAACTGAGGAAGATAAAACACAGGAAGCAATGGATTCGTATCCCCCGTGATTCGCTTCACTGCCTCTTGTTTACCATCATACATCTTCTGACAAAAAGGACAGACTGTCACAAGGGCATCATAGTTACGCTTCTGAAGAGACTCGATCTTTGCACCAGTCAACTTGAAAGAAGCTTCATAATCAGCGGCAGTGATAGTAGAGCCGCAGCAATCCAGCTTCTCAGGATAATAACTGTTAGTTGCCCCCAAGGCGTGAATGATATCATCCATTATCTGAGGGTCCTCAGAGTCCACGAAATCAATGAGATCACTGGGTCTCATACTATGGCACCCATAGTGAGGTGCTACACGCAGTCCGTCTAAGGGATGTTCAAGCTTTTCCTTGAATGTCTCAGGGTCAATGTGATCCCTTAACGCTTCTAGGATATGTACTGTTTTTTGGGTTCCCTTGTATTCTAGGTCCTCCAGTGCTAGACTTTCATTGATCTTAGCCTTGACCTCGGGTTTAGTATCTAGGAAATGCCGCGCTTCAACAAACGAGTTATAACATCCATTACAGAGCGTCAGCATATCCAAGCCAAGGCTCTCAGCCAAAGCCATATTACGGGCAGCTAGGTAGAGCCAGCCCACCACATTATACCCCTTCAAGGGGACACCACAGCAACTGTAGCCCTCTATCTCGACAAGCTCAATACCAAGTTTCGGTGCTATTGCCCTTGTAGATAGCTCATACTGGTA
>JAOZIG010000140.1 GCA_026014515.1 Candidatus Bathyarchaeota archaeon
TTGATTTGGTTTAATGTGGCTATCTGGCTTGATAACTGAGTATAATCGTTGTTTAGTTGGCTTAGTTGTGTTTGTAGTTGTTGGGTTCCGATTATGGCTGTTGCGAGTTCTGCTTTTGCGTCTGCGTATAGGAATATGCTGCCAAGTAATCCGAGAGCCAACACTATGGTTAGTATTGGTGTATATTTTTGAGACCCCACGTCAATCAAATTACATCCAGTGGTTGTTAGGTATATTTGTTCCCCCACCAGTTATTGTAATATGTTCTTTACATTTAGTAAAGTTTATATTACAATATGTAAAGTATACTTTACATGATGAGATATGGATAAAGAAACATACAACAGGGTAAAAATCATAACAGGAGCAGGAGTAAGCATTATAGCCGTCTACAGTTCAATGGTAAATTCATGGGCTCTAGCATCCAGCGCAATCGTACTAGCCATTGTAATAATAATTGCAGCTAAACAGAGCGTAGACCAAGTTCTTTACGATGAAAGAACAAAAACCGTTAGAGAAAAATCAGCAAACGCAACACTAGGCATAGTAACCATTGGGTTCGCAGCAGTTGGCTTGATGCTAATTGAAACAAGCTTCTGGGGCTATACGGCTAACGAAGAATACGGATACATTTTCGCCTATATATCACTGCTAATAATGGCGATTAATGGATTCTTCAACTGGTACTACGACAAACAGCTAGGAGGTTAAACGGGTTGGAGAACACCATAAAGGTACTCCGAGCAGTGAAAGGCGTAACACAGGAACAACTAGCAGAAGACTTGGGCGTTACCCGTCAGACCATCCATGCTGTGGAGTCGGGCAAGTATAACCCTAGCATAGATTTAGCTTTCAAGTTGGCGCGTTACTTTGAGACTAGTATCGAGGAAATATTCCAATACGAACCCTAGTTTTTTCAGTTTATCTTATATCAAACCAAACTGCACATCTTTTGAACAGCATTGGAGCCAGACAAGGAGATCGACTGCGTTGGATTATTCTGCCCAGAGCCCATATTCAGGACAAGGACAGCCATAGATGAACTTGAAAAAGGACAAGTACTGAAGGTGACAGCTGATGACCCCGCAGCGGAGGAAGATTTGAAGCGACTCGCCAAGCGTCTGGGTCATGAGATACTGGAGATCACCCATGAGGGCGACGAGGTAACCATCATCATAAGGAAATAGTTTTCACCATATGTTTTAATTAAGCCAACCCACTGAGAACCCCAGAAATATTATGCAGGTATATTTGGATAATGGAGCTGGAAAACCGGTTGATCCCCGTGTAATCGAGGAGATGAACCGGATCAACTCAGAGGTCTATGGGAACCCAGCCAGCTTCCACAGCAAAGGATTCGATGCATTAAAGATAATAAAAGAGTCCAGAGCCAAGGTAGCGGCATATATCAACGCGGAGCCTGATGAGATATTCTTTACATCGGGTGCAACCGAGGCAAACAACCTAGCATTGATAGGTGGAGCAAACCGGAACAAGAAACGTGGCACAAAGATAATCATCTCCGAGGTCGAACATATCAGCATCATAAACATAGTGAAATCACTTACAAGGCAGGGTTTTTCGATGGAGATGTGTCCAGTTGACCAGTATGGCGTCGTTAAGCTTGATGAATTGGAGAAACTCGTTGATGATGAGACGTTACTCGTATCCATAATGACTGCAAACGGCGAGATAGGTACTATACAGCCCATCAAAGAAGCGACAGAAATAGCCCACAAACACGAGGCACTATTCCATACAGACGCTACGGCAGCGATGGGACAACTAAAGCTGGATATGAAAGAGCTAGGCGTGGACATGCTAACCCTCAGCAGCAATGACCTATATGGACCAAAAGGCGTTGGAGCCCTTTACGTTAGGAAAGGCGTCAGGGTCTCACCTACCATGATAGGCGGGGGACAGGAACAGGGTCTTAGATCAGGAACCGAGAACACCGCGGGGATTGTGGGTATGGCGAAAGCCGCAGAGATCGCGTCAATGGAACTTGACGAAGAATCAAAACGCCTCTCTATGCTTCGGGATATGCTGATAGAGAAGCTGTTGGGGGCTATCCCTGAGAGCTATCTGAATGGGCATCCATCCAAGAGGCTTCCAAATAACGCCAATATCAGGTATAGCTTCATCGAGGGTGAGGCATTGATCATGAGCCTTGATGATGAGGGAATACAGGTTAGCAGCGGCTCTGCTTGTGCAGCTAAGACCCTAGAGCCCAGTCATACTTTGTTGGCTTGTGGCTTGAAGCATGAGGAAGCTCATGGGAGTCTTGTGTTTACTTTGGGAAAGAATAATAACAGCGAACATGTGGAATACGTAGTTGAAAAGCTTCCGGGAATAGTGAAACGGCTAAGAGCCATGTCACCACTGACCCCGAAGGAGTTACGATAAAAATGTATAGCGATAAAGTCTTGGACCACTTCAAGAACCCCCGTAACGTTGGCGAGATGGAAAACGCTGACGCCGA
>JAOZIG010000416.1 GCA_026014515.1 Candidatus Bathyarchaeota archaeon
GGAAGATTGCGTGAACCAACCAATGAGGCACGATCTCCTCAACTCTTTCTGGTGGTAGCCTCGATAGACATAAAGAGGTCCCAACTTCTTGAGTATAATTGGCAAACACTTCTCCCAATCAGCCTTCGGACGGAAAGCCAGCTCTTTAATGGCGTTATCTCCACGTTGACGCATAACGACAATTTCATCGCCACGTTTAGTGTAGCACACCATATTCAAGATGACTTCAATCTGAAGACAGCCATAGAACACGCCATCTTCCTCGCAAAAGATAGACTCTCGCTTAAGAAGGGTGCGGTCTTCTGGTGGATCAAATGGAACGACGTCAATACTCTTCTTCACACTAGTATAGGTCAGAGCCAAGTCTCTTCCGAGAACCTTTGCAATTGATGCGTTGTTGTGGAATTCGAACTCTTTCGAGACTCCCATACCACAATCATCGCCCATTACTTTAAGATAAACATTTGAGAAATACTCTGCTGCAACTAGGTGGTAATCTTCACCAGCATCCTTAGCGGTCTTTACAGCCGCATAGACGTGGGCCCAGGTGTTGAACATTGAGTTACCCAGTCCCGTCAGGAGAGCTCCGGAACACCAACCGGAGGAAACCTGTTCCAGGACCTTCGCATACATGTGCACTGAGACAATGCACGATCGAACAAGCCAGTGCCTCACGCGCCCAACGGGACTATCAGGCGCGTCACCATAGAAAGCATTTGCTATCTCGGCAACAAAATCCATCATCTCGGGAGCGCGTGACGTGTCAAAACCCGAGAAATCACCAAAGCATTCTCTCGGGTTTTGGCACGGGCGCGCTCAAGATCCTTCTCCGAAGGAGGAGGAACGTAAGGAAGGTTGGTGCCAGCACACTGGCGTTGATAGTACGTATAGTATTTCATATTGCGTTGTCGTTCTAGGCATGGCGCCAGGGGATTGCAACCACAGCACTCGTAGTTACGTTCGAACGGGGAGTTCCGGGGCGAACGGGAAGTCGTCTTGGCTTCCAAGTCAGAGGTCACTCGTACCTCGTCCATAAGTTTTACGACATTTGAGGTCGGATCGGAAGATTGCGTGAACCAACCAATGAGGCACGATCTCCTCAACTCTTTCTGGTGGTAGCCTCGATAGACATAAAGAGGTCCCAACTTCTTGAGTATAATTGGCAAACACTTCTCCCAATCAGCCTTCGGACGGAAAGCCAGCTCTTTAATGGCGTTATCTCCACGTTGACGCATAACGACAATTTCATCGCCACGTTTAGTGTAGCACACCATATTCAAGATGACTTCAATCTGAAGACAGCCATAGAACACGCCATCTTCCTCGCAAAAGATAGACTCTCGCTTAAGAAGGGTGCGGTCTTCTGGTGGATCAAATGGAACGACGTCAATACTCTTCTTCACACTAGTATAGGTCAGAGCCAAGTCTCTTCCGAGAACCTTTGCAATTGATGCGTTGTTGTGGAATTCGAACTCTTTCGAGACTCCCATACCACAATCATCGCCCATTACTTTAAGATAAACATTTGAGAAATACTCTGCTGCAACTAGGTGGTAATCTTCACCAGCATCCTTAGCGGTCTTTACAGCCGCATAGACGTGGGCCCAGGTGTTGAACATTGAGTTACCCAGTCCCGTCAGGAGAGCTCCGGAACACCAACCGGAGGAAACCTGTTCCAGGACCTTCGCATACATGTGCACTGAGACAATGCACGATCGAACAAGCCAGTGCCTCACGCGCCCAACGGGACTATCAGGCGCGTCACCATAGAAAGCATTTGCTATCTCGGCAACAAAATCCATCATCTCGGGAGCGCGTGACGTGTCAAAACCCGAGAAATCACCAAAGCATTCTCTCACACCATCACTGATGGAGGTCATTTTCCTCTGGTAAAAATCCCAGTCGACATGGGGGTCAGCACCGATTAAAACGTCGTTCAACCCATTGTTGTCACTCATAAAAGCCATGAAGGCTCCAAAGTGTATCCTGGAGAGGAACGTGTGGAGAAGAGGGGCTCCGGCAATCATACGAGGCTTATCTACCTTTTCTGGAGCACGGAGTTCCATCTTCAAGTTATCTGAGAAGACATAGGCTGGTACGTGGTCATGACACATGAGCTTGACGTCCACCTGAGCATCAGAGACAAGTTGCTTCCATAATGGTCCTGGAACAAACTCGCCTTTCTCATTGATCTTATATATTTGGTCTCTTTTTATTTTCTCATAATTATAAGGGAAACCTGGGCTAGTTGTGTTGTCTAATGAGCTAATGGACGTGCCCGGAACACCCTGGACAGCTTCGACGAAACTCAAATTCCTCCTGAAAGTAGAAGGTTTCATAAGTCGTAAAAGATAGGTCTTGTAGGCCATAACCGCCAACTCAGAGACCTCAGGGTCTATATTGAACTCCTTGTAGCCGTATTTGGACCTATCTTTTACGACTTATGAAACCTTCTACTTTCAGGAGGAATTTGAGTT
>JAOZIG010000141.1 GCA_026014515.1 Candidatus Bathyarchaeota archaeon
AACTCATGAGGTTACCTGTCAGATTACACGCAGGGTGCCTAGAGTCTATACACGGGGCGGTGAACCGATCACCGTAAAAGACTATTTATCTTGATTTGCGGCGTTTTCGCTCGCGTCTCTTATCACGCTTATCAGGTTTATCAGACAAGAAAACAGGTTTTCCCTCTGGTTTACCTATATCGACGCCATCAAAGAGCTTTATCGATGCATATGGTGCCTCTATTGAACCAAACACATCAAATATCTTGCCGATTACTTTCCCATTCTTATCGGATATGGGTTGACCTATTCTGGTCTCGGATTCAAGGGTTATGATGAGATTGTTATTTCCTTTGCTTTGATGCATTCCTTTTCCTATTAATTTCATGTCTGGCATTATCGTAGCTCCTCCGCTATCATGTTGATAACATCTATCTTGGAGCCCTTCTTATCAACGAGAAGAACACCAGTTCGTTTCCAAGGGTATTTGCTATACGCCTTACCCGCCTGAAGCACCGGTTTCAAACCAAGCTTTAAGGCAGCTTTCTCAATGTCCTCGATCTTGGGGTCGCGGACAGCCTTTTCTCGCGGGATTTTTCGTCCCTCGCTACGGCTATACCTGATATCAAAATACGCTGGCCAGATCCGTAGCTTTCCTTTTCCCCTCAATGAGACCACATGTAGAATAATTGAAGCCGATAATCGGCTATAGGGTTTACTCCTCGTAAACCACTGCGCTGAGGGAGCCTTCCTGTCCGGGGCGTGAGACTATCTTTGCTAGTCCATTCTCGGTCCTGACGATGGTTCCCTTGGTGATTACTCCTCGCCTGTTGTAGTCAGCGTTTGCTGGGTTGCTTACAACGTCGAGGATTTCAAGGCGTTCAGTCTTGCCCGTCTCTGGGTTTGAGACATTGACGTATTCTGCCTTTACAAGCTTGATTTTGCTGATTCTGCTGATGCCCTTGACTTCTTTGCGCTTGGTTTCACCGAATAGTGTTTCCACTGGTTGTCTGCCTTGCTCGTAGACGCGGTGGGTTCTGAATGCTCTTTTTTTGCCACCGGTCTTCTTTCTTTTGGTTAGTCTGTCATGCCATGCCAAAGCGTTATTCCTCTTATTCTGGCAATATGAAAAGGAAGCAGTATAAAAAGGACTCGTTATCGTGTGTTATCGATACCTATAAGACAAGCCAAGCGTGATGAAAGTAGAAATGAGCAAAGACGTCGTAAAGCTGAGCCACGGCGCGGGTGGAAGCACCGAGGATACACTGATACATGAATTATTTCTAAAGCTGTTTGAGAAACGTCAAGCACGAGACGGTATATCCCTTGATGCTCTTGATGATGGAGCATCTATCAGGGTCGGTGAATACGAGGTAATAGTATCAACCGACGGACACACAGTAGACCCCATATTCTTCCCCGGCGGAGACCTAGGGAGACTAGCGGTATGTGGCGCGGTCAATGATACAGCGGTTATGGGCGCGGAGCCAGTTGCGATACTTGATAGTATCATTGTGGAGGAGGGGTTCCTAATGGATGACTTGAAACGTGTTGTTTCTTCAATGAATGAGGCCGCAAAAGAAGCTGATGTTGCCATTATCGCTGGGGACTTTAAGGTGATGCCAAAGGGAAGCCTCGACGGCATGATCATCAGCACAACAGGCGTCGGAATACTCAAAGGAAAAAGAATACTAGACAGCCAAGCCAAGCCCGGAGACAAGGTAATCATCACCGGCACCATAGGAGACCATGGCATAGCTTTGATGTCCAAGCGTGAAGGACTCAGCTTCGAGACAGAGCTGGTTTCTGATGTCTCACCAATTCATGAGACAGCTATGGCAGCTATTGAGGCGGGTGATGTGAAAGCCATGAAAGATTGTACTCGTGGCGGTATGGCGATGGCGCTTAACGATATTGCTGGTAAGTCCAAGGTCAGTATATGGCTGGACTCGGGTAGCATTCCTGTTAAACAGAGTGTTCAGGCTGCATCTGATATGCTTGGACTCGACCCCTTAGAGGTTACTTGTGAGGGAAAAGCCGTTATGGTGGTCGCAGCAAGTGACGCCGAAGCTATACTTGAGGCGGTTAAGGGTACAAAGTATGGTAAAGATGCCTGTATAATCGGGGAGGTAAAAGAGGAGCGTCCGGGGATGGTATTACTTAGAACCGTTGTCGGAGGAACCCGCATACTGAGGAAGCCCTTGAGTGAGCCCATCCCCAGAGTCTGCTAAACTCTCCTTTAATTCATCTAGTTCATCAAGTCCATCGATGACACCATTGAACAGGTTCTCGACGGCTCCATTCTCCAGCTTCGTAATCTTCAGGTCTCTGAATACTTGTTTCAACTGTATCTTACTCCTCTCAGGGTTATGACTGAAACCGAAATAATCACCATAGAACGATGTAGTCGTTATGATGAAGCTACGATCCTCGGTTCTTTCTCTATGTATCAATCCCATGTTCTCCATCATCCGCAAGTGACTGTAGACATGACTA
>JAOZIG010000437.1 GCA_026014515.1 Candidatus Bathyarchaeota archaeon
ATGGTTTGGCGTCTTCTGATGGTACCTTGCATTTATGGACCTTCCATGTGTCGAGGAAGGTTAGGGTAAATGGTTTGTCATCATACCATCCGTTATGGGGGATTTTGACCTCGATCAATTATATCAACACACAAACACGGCACACACGGATATAATTCCTACCTAGTCCATAGGGGGAGGGGAGGGTAGTGCATCAAACCCACAAACGGGCTGATTCCCTAAAAACCAGCCACAGAAACGCTTCTTTTCGATCCTAATCCCTACCAGAACCCGGGCTAATCAGTACCAAAAAACATACAGAACAAGACAAGTGTCGAACAAACATCCAAGTGTTTTCGGTAGTTTTATAGTAAAAGTAACGCAGAATACATTCCATGACTGATTTCAAGCTCGAAGGCGTGTCCCCCGCAATCGTCACGCCCTTCGATAAACATGAAAATTTCGACGAATCAAAGTTCAGACAACTAGTTGACTGGCTCGTCGATCAAGGAATTAACGGTATTGTGCCATGTGGCACCACGGGCGAGTTCAGTTTGATGTCTCAGGCTGAGCGAGCCAAGGTTATCGAGGTATGTGTTGATCAGGTTAATGGCAGGGTTCCCGTTATCGCTGGTACTGGTGATACCGCTACTAAGCTGGTTATTGATGCTACCAAGCATGCTTTGGATGTTGGTGCCGATGCCGCTATCGTGGTAAACCCCTACTATATGAAGCCCAAAGGTGCGAAAGGCATCTACGACCACTATGTGAATGTCACATCAGCGGTAGACATACCCTTCGTACTCTACAACATACCCGTAGCCACAAACCAATACATTCCATGGCCAGTGGTAGAAGACCTAGTTGAAGAATGCAGTACAATCAAGGCGATGAAAGACAGTAGCGGGGACCTCAAGTACCTCATGAGTGTCCTAGAAAAAGTCGGTGACAAGATTGATGTTGTCGTCGGCTGGGATGAAGTAGTCTTGGCTGCATTATCCGCTGGCTGTAAGGGCATGATACTAGCCTCAGCAAACGTTGTGGCCCCTTACTGGATCGATCTCTACAAAAAGTTCAAGGCAGGCAAACTAGACGAAGCCCGGTTAGTCCAGAGAAGACTACAGAAATTCACAAGACACATTGTAGCAACTGGTGCTCTCGGACCCAAGGTCTGTTTGAACTATATGGGGCTTGATGTGGGTACCACTCGTCGCCCAATCGTGATGGGTGATGTGGTTAGCTGGGAGCTACAAGAGGAGTTCAGGATAGAGCTAGAGAAACTAGACTTGGTAAAGAAGAAACCAGTCAAGTACAGTCTACCTAGTGGCGATGTCACCGAGCAGTTCTACAAGGTTGACGTCACTCCTGATGTGATTAAGGACTTTGGTTTGCTCACTGGTGAAGCCTTGGTTGACCCAGATAGCAACGAGGTAGCTCACATCGACTTGTTGATTGGTACCAAGGATGGACCAGTTGGATACGCCTACGCTGATGCCTTGGCTAAACCAAGCAAAGACCGTGAGGCCCTACAAGTAATCCTGGAGCCTAATCTCGCTGTTAAGCCACCGACCATTATGGTGCCCACAGTACCAGTGAAAGGCATGAGAGACGCAAGCCTAGTCTATGGACCAGCTCAGGAAGCAGTAGCCAAAGCAGTAGTCCAGAGCATCGAGGATGGAATACTACCCGAAACCGATGAGCTTGTGATGATAGCAAACGTCTTTGTGCATCCTTCTGCTAGCCGACGTCAAAGAGTCTACATCAACAACTTCAAGGCGATGCGTCACGCGATACGCAAAGCCATGGAGCGCAGACCCTCAATAGAGGAACTGAAGGATAATCTACGAAACGCGCGGCACCCATTCAGGGAGAGCCAATAACTCCCATCTTTTTTCGGGTATACCTATACCCGAAATAATCGCGAACCCCATAAAATAACGACCATACAAACGTACGAAAAAAGGAGGGGGGGGGTACCCCCGAAAAAACTTGGGAGCGACTTGTTTTTGGAAAAGAAGCCCCAGAACAACCCAGATCAGCTTTTGATATATGTTGAAAAACGTCACCTTAACGGGTTTTAGAAGCAAAAAAGTGTATCAGAGATGATTATAGCTTGTACTGAAGTGTGTCTATTGCTGCTTGGGTCTCCTCTGTTACCCGATAAAATGTGGAGTATCCCTGAACCCAAGAATCAATAATACCCTCATCAGTTAATCGCTGAACATGCCACGTAACCGCCTGTGATGAAACTCCCAGAAGATTAGCTAACTCCTGATGGCTGCATCCTTCCTGTGTTGATGTATATTTTACTATGAGTTTCGCGTTGGGTTTTCTTAGGAACGCGATCAACTGTTTCTCAAACTCTGTGAATCTCCTTGAGACGAAAAACCGCTTGTATTTGGACTCTTTTTCACTCTCTATTAACTCGCACTCAGTCAGACGTTCTAGATGGTACTGGACTGAGCCGATTGAGATGCTGAGGCTCTCACAGATG
>JAOZIG010000254.1 GCA_026014515.1 Candidatus Bathyarchaeota archaeon
AATCGAGTAGGAGGCTATTCATTAGTTGAATAGCCGTCCTCTCACACCACCGTACGTACCGTTCGGTATACGGCGGTTCGTTAAGCTAATCTTGTTTTCTCATACAATGCAGACATGCTGATAAAACCGCGGTTTTCCAATCTTTTGTTGGTCACCGCTCGTTGCATGATAGGGCTACCGGAGATTCTCCAGTAGCCTTTTCTTGTGTTTGCAAACTCCCATGCTTTGTCTTTGGGGATTCCCAGTTTGAATAGATACGTGAAACGTGTTCTAATGCGTTTCCATGTCTTCCAGATACATGCTCTCAGTCTGCGTCTGGTCCATTCGTCAAGTTCTTTAAGGAGACCCTTCATATCAGCTAATTTGAAGTAGTTAACCCATCCTCTTGTCATTTCGATTAAGCGTTTGACCCTTGCTTCGAAGTTCATGCTCCTATTTCTGTTCGTGATGTCTCTGATCTTATTCTTGATCTTCTTGATACTTTTCGGGTGGACTCTAAGTTGATAGCCCTTCTTTCCCTTATAAAAGCTGTATCCAAGGAATTTTCGCTTCGTTGGACTTGCCACTGCGCTCTTTTCTTCGTTGATCGTCAGTTTTAGTTTGCCCTTGAGAAATCGGCGCATGCTCTGCATGACTCTTTCCCCAGCGCGTCTGCTTTTGACATAGATGTTACAGTCATCGGCGTATCGGCAAAACTTATGTCCTCGTTGCTCTAATTCCTTGTCGAAGACATCCAGCATGATGTTTGACAATAGTGGACTCAGTGGGCCGCCTTGCGGCACACCGTCTTCAGCCCTAACGACTACTCCGTCTTTCATGAGGCCGGCATTCAGATACTTTCTGATCAGCCCCAGTACTCGACCATCTGATACCTTCCGCGCAATCAGGCTCATCAGGATATCGTGATTGACTCTGTCGAAAAACTTCTCCAGATCCATGTCCACCACATACTTATGTCCATCATTTATGAAAGCTTGAGCCTGTTTGAGTGCCATATGCGCACTTCTGCCCGGTCGGAAGCCATAGCTGCTTTCAGAGAAGGTTGGTTCATAGATCTCTGACAGCACCTGTGCGATGGCTTGTTGAATAACCCGGTCTACCAGCACTGGTATTCCAAGGCCTCTTGTTCCGCCATCAGGTTTGGGAATGTCTACTCTCCTGACAGGTTGTGGTTCATACTCTCCCGCCAAGATTTGTTGAACCAAGGCTCTTCCATGTTCCATCAGGTATGGTCTAAGATCTTCAATTTTCATACCGTCTATCCCGTGGCTGCCTTTGTTCTTGATGACGCGCTTCATCGCCTTGTTCATGTTATCTCTTTGAACAATGCGTTCCAGAAGGTTGTCTGTATGAGTTTCCGATTTGGCTTTCCCGGATGGTTCCGCCATGTCCAAACTATGCGCTTCCGTTGTCCCTTGGATTTCCAACCCTACTCTTGGCGGATAGCCTTCATATGAAGTTTTCTGCAGTCGTTGCTTTTGACTTGAGGAATTCATCGGTATTCACCTCGCTTAACGTTCAGCCCTTCCTCAACAGGTCAGAAAAAAAACTCAGTCGAGTACTACGGCCTCTGCTGACTTCTCAAGGTTCAGTCATACATCACTGCATGGGTTGCCATTTTGAGAAAAGCCTCGTCTGGCGTATCCTTGAGATCTCCCCGGGTAAGAACGCACGCTTTCACACCATGTAGCCGCCGCATTTACTCATAGGATTTCGGGTAGTATAGGACTTCGGTTTGTTTGGCAACCTCATCCATCCTTCTGAGCCTCAAATACGATTTGTGTGCCTCAGCTCGGTGTTTTGCCTCCAGCTTCCTTCAGATTCCCCCTCGCGGAGGACACCCTTGCTCTTGGCTAACGGTTGGCACTACCAGCCCCCGTATCGGACTTTCACCGACGAGCGTGCGCCCATGCCGGGCGCACCAAAAAAAAACAGATGTTTGCCCTATTGGCAAACATCCGTTTTTTGTACCCGGCGACGACTTACTCTCCCAGGGGGCTGCCCCCCAAGTACCATCAGCGATGAAAGGCTTAACTTCTGTGTTCGAGATGGGAACAGGTGTGGCCCTTTCTCCATTGTCACCGGATGTGAAAAGTGTTTTCACACCTTCAAAACTGCATAAGGAAGAAAATGATATCTGCATAACCCTGATCAAGCCCTCGACCTATTAGTATCTGTCAGCTTAAAACGTTGCCGCTCTTACACCTCAGACCTATCAACCTGTTAGTCTATCAGGGGTCTTACTTCTTTCGAATGGGAAATCTCATCTTGAGGGGGGCTTCGCGCTTAGATGCCTTCAGCGCTTATCCCTGCCGCACATAGCTACTCGGCCGTGCTCCTGGCGGAACAACCGATACACCAGCGGTGCGTCCATCCCGGTCCTCTCGTACTAAGGACAGCGCCTCTCAAATTTCCTGCGCCCACAGCGGATAGGGACCGAACTGTCTCACGACGTTCTGAACCCAGCTCGCG
>JAOZIG010000255.1 GCA_026014515.1 Candidatus Bathyarchaeota archaeon
AGCAATCAATTCCAAAAGCGAAAGATCCTCAGTCGCTTTGGATGGATTCAAGAAACCCACATCATCCAAGAAAATGCACCAAACTTGAGACGAAAAACCGGACCAAAAGGGGTCTGTCGGGTTCCGCACAAACTTGTAGTCATCACCAGTGGGCAAATTCATCAACTTCCCATAGTAGTAAAACAACATCTTCTGGAACATAGACTTAGCCACACTTGACTCACCATGCAACAACACCGCAAATGGAGCACGACGCTCTTGCTGAGCAGATTTCTTAGTCAAAACTGAGGCTTCAATCAACAAGATCTCATGGAGCATAAATTTGGCAGCTTTCAACTCCGACTTCAAATCGCGAGAAGCAAACTTAACAATGGCATGACCTTCCTCAATGCACTCTTTGATCTGCGCAACAAAGGTGAAGTAATCAGTTCCCTGGGCTTCCAAGTTTCCGATGCTGTAAGCTTTACGCTTAACATCAAGACACTTGTCAAACCATGCTGCATAGGTTTTTGGGCCATGCAAGAACACAGACCACTCACCAGTGCGAGCAAACATGAGACCACGTTGCAAAGTGAACGAGAGTGTATCAACCACACAATAGAGAAAATCAGCGTGGTTAACATTGTCATTCATGTCAGCCGATCGCTTCAGATTCTTCTCTGTAGGTTTCACACCAATGCAAGTGAAAACGCCGTATGAAACTAAATACTTCATCAACTTCAAGTACTTCTTTCCAATAACAGTCTCCTTGCTCTCTTCCCACTTACCCATCATATCTCGAAATGAGGAAACATGATCTTCAAGGGCTTGAATCTGTGGTCCATCTTCAGCGAACAAAGCATCAACAAGTGTTGTGATACTAGCCATAGCATCAGCAACCAAAGCATGAGACGTTCGGAGCTTGACAAAGACAAGCACAGCCAACATGATATCTGTCTTAGCGCGAGCGCGCGATAGCAGCATCATGAACACGAGGACATCTTCCATCATCTTGACGAAATCTGTATCGAACGCGTTATCCAAAGTGCGGACAAATGACTGGGCCATAGCCATGTAATCACCACTGGCTTGGACCTCCAAACGAGCCATCTCAAACTGCTCTCTAGCACGTTCTTCCAGAGATCGCTCTTTGCGCACAACAACCTTACGTTGACGATCGGTTGGTGCAAACTCGTGGGACAAACGAGTAAAAGTGTCTAACTTGCGTGAACGCGCCTTCTTGCGCGCACACCAAGTGTCAACAACATTGGGGTAAAAATCACCTCCAACAAGCATGCCAGCAGGTGCACCTCCGCAGAGGGCACCTGAGACTTCTACGTGAAGGGTTTCACCATCCCTGATTCCGTATTCGACAAGACCAACCGCTCGGTCAGCCAAAAGTCGGCCACGGTAGGTAACCGCAATCTTGAAATGATTGCGGCACCAGCTCGGGCCTTGCAACTTAGCAAGGCGTTCCCGAACTAAAGCATAGACTTCATGCACAGTGAAAAACGTGTGTACTGTACGTGTAAGTCCGTAAAGGATTTGCACTCTCAAAATGGGAGTGCGGATGACGGTAACAGGCTTAACCTGACTTCGTCTGACGGGGACACAATCGGTGTCACTACCTAACATAACATGGGGGGCTACCTTCGCTAATCTCAAACCTCTTGCAAACTGGATTGTATTCATAGTGGATTCACCGGAGTCGTTCGCCTGAAAGGGAAGCTAGTCCTAGAACTTCTTCCTTGCAGCGTTTTGTCAGTACCATGAGAACTACTCATATGGTACTCTAGCTATCTACTCTCATATTCTCTGTTAGACCTAGGCTAACCTACATTGCGTGGTGATCGTTACACAACAATGCAATTGGTTACTCGGAATGTCAGAGAGTTTCTGGAGCATATTCACACGGAGCGCTTCGAACGTTGCATTTTATAATGCACAATAAGCACATAGACCTGAATGTGGCAGTTTTGGAGGGGTTTCACTTCCTCCTAATAATGCACAATCTATGCGACTTATACCTTCTTCCTCAAACGGTAAGTATTGATAAACCGTTGTATGCCATCATGGCATGGGTTGTACGACATTATATCGTAGGGAGGGGGACGCCGCTAAGGCGTAAAACAAACGAGCACATGACTCATTCGTTACTCATTCAGTACTTTACTGAATATAGACAAATATGAAACATTGGTTGTTTAATTTATTACTTTGCGCCAACACGGCGCGCACACGGTTTAGTATTAAACCGCAAAATTTAGAAGAGAGGCCACAGGGGCCAAACGACTAACTCAAATATGTCAAATGTGAGCTAATTCATAGACGTAAAACAACTTTCTTTACAACAGAGCAGCATTCTACGTTACTGTCTCCTTTTGGATTCGTTGAAAAGACGTCATTGATCTACATATGACATATTTGAGTTAGTCGTTTGTCCCTGGGGGGCTACCTTCGCTAATCTAAAACCTCTTGCAA
>JAOZIG010000104.1 GCA_026014515.1 Candidatus Bathyarchaeota archaeon
CCTAGGTTCTGATACCTGAGTTTGATCTCCGCTGGGCTCTCAAGCCTTGGACCCTCTGCTACGCCTACTATACCTCGTTTGAAGACTCGGGGGAACCCAGCTTTCTCACATGCCTCAACGAGACTATCTGAAAGAGTCGGACATGTGGGTTGATGAAGCCTGTAGCTATATCTAGGTACATCCTCACCCTTGTCTTGCAGGCTCACCATGAGCATCTGTGGACGCTTGGTGGTGAAATCCACAAAGTCATCAGGGATAACAGCGTCAGCTGGATCAAGTAATCTATTTGTTGAGCCACAAAGTGCTGTGCCGATTACCTTCTTGACACCTGCCTTCCACAGAACATAGAAGACACGTTCTCCACTGCCATCAGGCTCAGTGTTCCTGATGTGACGATTGATACCATGGAAATCAACATAAAGGAATTCCTTACCATCAACCCTAGCATGTGTGAAGGGAGCCGTGGGTCCAAATGGGGTCTCAAAGACCATGTTATCCTCGATAACTTCTACTCCTTCGTAGTCGCGGGGGAAGTTAGCGCCAATGGTGGTGCTACCGCCTAAAACCGCTATTTTTACTTCTGGAATCTTACTCATACCCGCTATAACCCTTGTTTCGGTTAAAAGAGCTTCTCAAATCCCTCTTTTTTACCAGAAAAACCTAATATGGATCGGAAATACTGAATTATATACCAGACGATACTTGTAATTATATAGGGTCTATAGTAAATATGGGCGATAGATTTAAATACATCCTTGTTGGTGTATCGCCACTCTTCACGTGAAGCCGTATTCCAAAAAGAATCAACGGATTCCCGTGACTCACAAAGGTGAATAAAATTTGCAGAGATCAAAAAATGAGAATAGCTCAGACGTCTGTCCTGAATGTGGAAGCAGGAATATTGTAATTGATAGCAGGTCTGGGGAACGAATTTGTGGAGCATGCGGCCTCGTAATGGCCGACAGTATGATTAATGAAGGCCCAGAATGGCGCGCCTTCAGCCAGGATGAACGTGAGTCACGAAGCCGCGTCGGAATGCCACTAAGCTTCAGCGTACACGATAAAGGTCTAAGCACAATGATTGGACAGGTCGGGAAAGATGCCTTTGGCAGAACCATCCCAACAAAGACCATGTTCCAGATGCTCAGGCTAAAGAAATGGCACATCAGGTCAAGCTACCAGAGTAGCATCGACAGAAACCTAAGCCACGCTATGACAGAGCTAAGCAGGCTCAGCGACAAACTACACATTCCAAAGCCAGTCAAGGAACGCGCAGCAGTCATCTACAGGAAAGCCCTAGAGAAAGGACTTGTCCGTGGAAGAAGCATCAGCGCAATCGCAGCAGCAAGCCTATACGCAGCATGTAGGGTAACAGGGACACCCAGAACCCTACGTGAGCTCAGCGACCACAGCACCATCGACAAGAAAGATCTAGCAAGATGCTACAGGCTACTCCTCCGAGAACTGAATATGAGCATGCCTATTCCAAAGGCTCAGTACCGTGTACCAAAGATCGCGGCAAAAGTTGACATCAGCGAGAACACACAGCAGGCAGCAGTAGACATACTACGCAGAGCAGAAGACCTGAAAACCACCGCAGGCAAAGACCCAATGGGCTTAGCCGCAGCAGCGCTATACATTGCATGCGTCATGAATGACGAGAAGCGGACCCAGAAGATGATCGCGGACGCAGCGGGCGTCACCGAGGTCACCATCAGGAACCGCTACAAGGGCCTCAAGGAAGCCCTTCACTTGGAAATCTAGGTTTCCACTACACTTTTTATTATCTTTCCGCATCCCTATTTCATCCAGTGATAAAGTTGTCAGAACCAGTGGATTATTTAACAGAAGAAAATTATAGACCAGCTTGGCTCGTAGATGGATTAACAGAAGCCACGCTTGATGCGGTCAAGAATAAGAAACCAGAATTAATTGAACTAGGCAAGAAACTCGCAAAAGCAGAACGCTACTATATGGTTGGAAGCGGCGGAAGCTACAGCGTACAGATGCCCCTCGTGTATATTGCTGAAAAGTACACGAAGGTACCAGTCTATGCCTTCAGCGGCTGGGAGTTCCTAGAACGCAGACCAGAGGCAATCGATGAGAAATCAGTTGTCATTCTCATCAGTCAGAGTGGTAAGACCAAGGAGATCGTTGAAGCCCTCGAATGGTGTAACGAGAAGGGAGCAACTACCTTCGGTTTGACACAGAAAACAGACTCAGTCATCAACGAGAAGGCTGATATCGGGTACGGCTGGGAGGCTCGTGGAGTAACCTTCGGCAAACTCATGAGCATGTACTACCTGTATGGCTCGATCTTCAAGGAGAAGGGCTACGCTGTCGGTGACAAGATGATCAAGATCGCTGATGGCTTACCAGAGAAGCTACCAAAGATGATCCCAGAGGCAAAGAAAGCAGCAAAGAAACTAGGTCTTGAGCTCAAGGACTATGATAAGATATTCGTCCTAGGCGGCGGAATCAACTGGGGCTTGACCTACCAGTTTGCACTCTGCACATTGATGGAGATGTGCTGGGTCCATGGAATCAGCGTCAACTATAGCGAGTTCAGACACGGAGCACTAGAGCTATTCACACAGGGAACAGCAGCCATCTTCCTACGTGGAAAGACAGGTCAGCGCAAACTAGAGGACAGCATCCTAGAGTTCAGCAAGGAGAACGGTGTAAAGACCATCGTCTACGACTCACAGGGAATGGACGTTGACAACCTAGAGACACCCTTCACCCTCTTCATCGAAGTCGAGTGGCTGAGCTATTACCTGAGCCTAGCGAAAAACAGGCGCATGGGTGCTTGGCAGTTCTACGATAAGGTAAAATTCTAGGGCTCTCCGCCCCATCCCCCGAGTCTTTTACATATCTCGGTGGCAGCGATGTGCCCAGCCTCGATTGAGTCTGGGATACTTTTACCCTGCAACCTACTGGATAAGAAAGCCGCGATATACGAGTCACCTGCACCTAGAGTATCAACTACCTCAACGGGCAGTGCCTTTCCCTTGTATAGGGTCTCACCATCGTAGACCATTGAGCCATACTCACCCATTGTCATAACCACGATGCCGGGAGTCTTCTCCTTAAGCTGTTTTAGCACCTTTTCTGGGTCTTCACCGTTTCTTACGAGGTGGCTTCCGCTGAAGAACGCGATGTCAAGATAGGGCAGTATCTCGGTCCGTGGATCGAATAGCTGGTTGCTGAAGTCACAGCTTAGTATAGCATCAGTGGTCTCCCTGAGCTTCTTCACATGTTCTCTACCGAAACCCCAGACAGTGAAGTGTAATAGATCATAGCCTGTTGGATCAGGAATCTTATCATAAGGTAATACGGCGTTTTCTTGTACTCCTTCAATGTACTCATCGAATACCCTGTCTCCGTTTCTGATGAGTATCTTTGTGACGGCTGTGAGTCCATCCTCAACTATGATATAATCGGTGCTCATTCCGATGGCTTTGATCTGGGATAGCATGTACTTGCCGTAATCATCGGTTCCTACGATTCCTACGTAATCTGAATCAATATCGGGGTAATTCCGTGCATAAACCGCTACGTTCAAAGCGTTTCCACCTGGGAACCGCTTACCAAGCTCAGTGTAGTGGTCTATGCAGTTATCGCCTATCGCTAAGATTCGCATATCAAACCCATGATTTATCATACCAGTTATTGTTAACAATATTGGTTAAGATGGAGCTTATTGATGCGATAAAGGGACGCAGGAGCATCAGACAATACAAGACTGATCCCGTACCCAAGACGATTATTGAGGATATTTTAGAGGCGGGTAACTGGGCGCCGAGTGCCAAGAATGGTCACCAGTGGCGGTTTACTGTGCTCACTGGAAAAGCCAAGGATGATTATAACCTGATGTTCAGGGATCACCTGAACAATTTCATCCAGAAACATGGACGTAAGGAGACGGGCTCAGCGCCTTGGACACTGGAGATAATGGAGGAGGCGCCTGTTGTGGTTATCGTCTGGAATACTAATGAGAATGGTTGGATTACGGAGGAACATAGTGTAGCTGCGGCTGTGCAAAATATCTGCCTCAGAGCATATGATCTTGGACTTGGTAGCCTCTGGATTGGTGATGTATTCTATGCCTATGAGGAGACGAGGAAGTATTTTGATAAAGATTGGAAGCTCAGCGGAGCAATAACCCTAGGGTATCCGGGCACAGAGGGCAAGATACCCAAGAAGAAGACGCTCTCAGAGGTAGCAGAGTTTCTAGAATAACCTATATCCTACCCCCCATATTTGTCTGAGATACAATTTGGAGCTAAGCAAAGCAATACTAGAAAGACGCTCATGCCGCAGCTACAACCGCGAAAAAGAAGTCACGGAAGAACAATTACGCGAGATGCTGGAGTACGCCACATGGGCACCAAGTGGCACCAACGCACAGCCATGGAGATTCTCAGTACTCATGGGTGAAAAGAAAGCCGAGTTCCTAGAGATAATGAGGAACAAAGTCGAGGAGAACAAGGAGAACTTCACCGAACAGCAGTACAATATCTACACCTGGAGTGCACTAAGCCTAGAGAAGGGATCAGCCATTGTACTTGTCTGGGACTGTAAAAAGACATGGACAAGCCCCCAGAGCATCGGAGCAGCGATACAGACCATGATGCTCAAAGCATACGACATGGGACTAGGCACCCTATGGGTCGCAGCCGTCCATGTAGCAGCCGAGGAATACGCCAAACTCTACAACAGGGAAGGCATGGAGCTAATCGCAGGTGTAGGAGTAGGCTACCCCAGCGAGAAGATGATCGGTAAAAAAGGACCACCAAGACTCTCTGTTGATGAGGTAGCTGAGTTCTTCAACTAAATCAACAATATTCTAATTTTAAAAAGGGGCTATGGAGCATCCACATAGATGGTTCCATAGGTATTTTCCTGTAACGTGTTCTGTGAAGCCCATAATTCCAAGTCATAGGCTTTTGGGGTTCCATCGAAGTATTGCTCGTTATTCGCGTTGTTACCAGTACAGATGTTATAGGACAAGGTGTTTCGTACACAATTATAGCCCACATAGATGCCTGAACCAATGTTACCGCTGACAATATTTCCTGATATCAGGTTATCACAGCCAGACACATCAGTGAGACCAATAAAGTCAACCCGGATACCCATCTCACCGTTACCAACAACAGTGTTCCCGGTGATTGTGCAAAAACTACCATAGACACTGATACCAGTGCCTCCGTTGTTACTCACAGCGTTAAATGACAATGTGTTCAGGTCTTTCTCCCAACCCGAGTAAGAGAGGTCTATTCCCTCGTATGTGTTTCCAGTGATACTGTTGGCGCTTATGGTACTGTTTGTCGATGTATCGATACGCATCCCCATGTTACAGCCCTGTATGATGTTTCCTATGGCAGTGCTTCTATGAAGGTTAAAGAAATCCAGCCCAAAATCAGTACAATCCGTAATAGTATTGTTCAGTATGTTGACGTTAACTGAGCTACGGCTACCTCCACCTATTCCATCCTCACAGGACTCCACCGTGTTTCCTATGAGAGTTACATCATAGACATCTGTCATACTGATACCAGTGTAACTATTAGCTACGTAGCAATCCTCTACAACGCCACTGGTTGACTGCAAGTAAATACCGACATGTGTCTCGTCATCATCGACCTGACAATCTCTGATAACATAGTACGCAGTGGTATCATAGACGGCTATGCCTACACGGATGTAAGGCCAAACAGATGTATCGCATTTTGATAAATCGATATCCCAACCCTCAATGATATAGGGATCAGCTTCAGTCCCTGAGCCGCTTACTACGCCATTTGTCGTGGTGAAAGCAGCATTACCTTGGATGATTATGGGTCCACCATCGTAGGGTTCCGCTGGCTCAGTTGTGGTTTCATCTTCTGTTGGAGTTATATCGGGGGTAGTTGGTTCAGTACTGGTTCCAGTATCCGTAGTATCTTGTGTATTATCATCGGGAATATCTGGTTGATTGAAATATTGCACTGCTCCGATTCCTCCAAGAGCAACTACAAGTATAAGTATCAAGACTAGGGTGCGAGTCTTCAATTCTATCAATTATTGCGGTGATTGATTGGTTATTTAACCTAACTGGAATCAGGATAATTACAGTAAATTATCATAGAAAAAAATAAGCACACACCCACAGTGATACTTGATCCACTATTTTCTGGTTAACAACTCTTTTAATCACATACTGTTCCTGTCTGGTACCTAGCATGACTAGGAGGTACAGAAGCGTGTATCAATTGGACTGGAAAGAACTATCCTCCTAAACGAGGACCAAATACCCAAGAAATGGATTTCTATAACACCGAGTCTTCCAGCGCCACCGTATCCGTTGATCGACCCATCCACAGGTGAGTCTGTCAACCCAGCGGCGCTTGAGGCAATATTCGGTAAGGAACTACTACGACAAGAAGTATCCCCGAAACCCACTATAGATATCCCACAAGAGATCAGAGAAGCATACCTGTTATGGAGACCCACTCCCCTCATCAGAGCCACCCGGCTAGAGAAATACCTCAAGACACCAGCGAAGCTCTACTACAAGTACGAGGGAGTAAGCCCGACAGGCAGCCATAAACCAAACACAGCCGTAGCCCAAGCCTACTACAATATGCGAGAAGGCATCGAAAAGCTAACCACAGAGACCGGAGCAGGTCAATGGGGAAGCAGCCTAGCCTTCGCCGGATCATTGTTTGACCTAGACATTGAGGTCTATATGGTCAGGGTAAGCTACGAGCAGAAACCCTACAGGAAAACCATGATGAAGCTCTACGGGGCTGATGTGGTACCGAGCCCAAGTACAAGGACAGAGGTAGGTAAACGCATCAGGGAAAAGTTCCCTGATACCAGTGGTAGTCTCGGTATCGCCATCAGCGAAGCAGTTGAACGATGTTTGAGCTTGGATAACACCAAGTATAGCCTTGGCAGCGTCTTGAGCCATGTTTTACTGCATCAGTCGGTGACTGGACAGGAAACAATGGAGCAACTAAACAGTGTTGATGAGTACCCTGACACGGTAATCGGCTGTGTAGGTGGCGGAAGCAACTTCGCTGGACTCGCCTACCCCTACATCGTAGACCAACAGAAAAAGCCGCCAAAGGAAACAGAGTTTATCGCCGTAGAGTCAACGGCTTGCCCAAGCATCAGCCGAGGTGAGTATCTCTACGACCACGGTGACACTGGGCGGATAACACCGTTGATGAAGATGTTCACGGTGGGGCATGAGTTTGTCCCTGATCCCATCCATGCTGGTGGATTAAGGTATCATGGGATGGCTCCGAGTCTCAGCATGCTCATCAAACACGGAATGGTAAAGCCCAGAGCCTACAATCAAGTAGAAGCATTGGAAGCGGCGGTAACCTTTGCACAACAGGAGGGTATCATACCTGCGCCTGAAACAGCACACGCTATCAAGGCGATGATTGACGAGGCGCTACGTTGTAAAGAGACTGGTGAGGCTAAGACTGTGGTTATCCTGATGAGTGGGCACGGGTTCTTTGATATGAGCGCCTATGAGGCGTATCTGAAGGGCGAGTTACAGCCCTTCGAGTTACCACAGGAGAGGATAAATAAGACAGTTGGGAGCCTCAAGGGGCTCTACCCTGACGCTTAGTTTCTCTCCTTTATCTTTTCCACTATTTTTTTCATACTAGGCGAGACCATCGCGTGGTAGAACCGGTCAAGTTCAGCGTCTGGGTCTGTCTGTTTATATTCTGATGCTTGGAGCACCATCTCAATCTTATCAGCGTCATGCATCAGTATCGACTCAGGGGTTTCCATGGCCTGATACTCTAACCATGTCCCCCAGTATAGGTCTCGTAGGGTCTCAGGTAAAACACTGAGTAGCTTCTTCATTGCTTGGTCCTCAAGCTCAGAGTGATTACTCTGCTTCTGCATCGGAGTAATATCACCTGTCTCGGTTTCAGCTATATCATGAAGCAACGCCATACGTAACACCTTCAATGTATCCAATCCAAGGCTATCACCTAGAACCATCGCTGCAACTGCTGTTCGATAGGAATGATCTGCCACTGATTCTGGTTCTTTTACACCTGAGTCTATCCACCCTGTTCGGGGTATGGTCTTTAGTTTCCCCGCAAAGGATAGAAATTCTAGCAAAGCCTTGGGTTTCATAAACAAAGAAGATACTGGATAGGATTTAGGCTACTCGATCCCGCATATCTCGCGGATAGCCTTCATCATATGATCATTGTTCGGTGGACAACCTATGACATAACAGCCCTTCTCAGCGTTACGCGCCTGACAAGCCCCCATAATCAAAGGCTTTGATGTTAATCCCTCAGGTACCTCGGCGTTGCTCCCCACAACGATAACAAGGTCTCTGATCTCGCCCATCTTTTTCATCTGTTCAATATCATAGAAGACGCTGTGAATGGTACCGTGACAGGCGCTACATGCCCCATCAGTGATGACAGTAACACCCTCCGCGAAATCTGTGCCAGATGGAGCCCGTTCAAACTTGTACGTGTACGAATCTAGCGGCTCTCCTATCGCCTCAACTGGCTCTGATAGGTCGATTATCCCTGCTTTATCTGCTTCTACAAGGTAATCCAGTTCCTCCGCATCGAATCCCATGATACTTGAGGCGACACGGTCCAGCGCATAGACATCTTTGCTCGCGATCACAGTGTTTAGTTCGACTTTTGGTCCGAAGCTTGGTCCTAACCCCTCCATGGCTACAATCGCATCAAGCACAGTAAGATCAAGAGGCACTGCCTTGTTCAAGTCGAGGATTCCCTTGACTACACCAATCTTGTGGAAGTTACGCTTCATATACTTGGGCAGTACCCCTTTGAGGTTCTTCACACCAAGCGTCACCTTGAGCTGGTCATGGGTCTTCATAACAGGCACATTGATCCTGACATCAGCATCCATGAACGCCTCAGAGACCTCAACAGGATCAACAAGCAAAGCACCCGGAACCGGAACCTTCACCACTGGGCTCTTATCTACGTCAACAATCTCTACACCATACTTTTCGGCAAGCTCCACGTATCCGCTGAGCTTCAGCGCCTTACTGGTCTCGGTGAAGTACCCGGCTCCCTCTACAATCATTATCTTACCGGCTCCAGCCTCCTTACAGAGCCGTATGAGAGCCTCTACTATGCGTTTATCAGTGGTTACCCCGGGACCAGATAACTCACCAGTTACAACATTGGGCTTCAAGGCAACCGTGTCACCCGTTTTGACTATAGATTTGATGCCACCCAGATGATCAACTGCTTTCTTGACCATCGTGTATATGTCTTGGTCTGATGGCTTGGTCTTGTTCCTGATTACTGCGACCCTACTCAATTCAATCCAGTATAGTTATCATTGGGATAATTAACATCATGGGGATAAGCCCATAAACCCAAGGGAGTATGATTGAGTATGGAGAAGGGCGAAGTCAGGTTCATCGGCAAAGTAACAAAGGTAGAAGACGAGATATCCACCATCGAGATCAAACCAGAGTACTGCAAGGGACTAGACCGACTAGACATGTACAAGGAGATCAAGGTACTCTACTGGTTCCACCTCCGAGACAACCCTAAACACAGAACCGTCCTCACAGTAATACCAAGACGCCACGGAGAAACAACAGAAAGAGGCGTTTTCGCTTCAGGCAGTCCATCAAGACCTAACCCCATTGGGCTTACGGTAGTTGAGCTTATCTCCATTGAAGGATGCACATTGACGGTTCGAGGCTTGGACGCTTTCGAGGACTCACCTATCGTTGACCTTAAGCCCAGTCCACACGTATAATCTTAGGTTACTCAAGTTTCTCTACATAGTATTTTATTTGTCTTAACTACTCTTAGCCCCTTGATCGTGGGACCATGAATATTGACGAGGCGATGGACTGGGTATACAATGTAAGAAGATTCGGTCCACACCGCTCACTGGAACCCACAAAGATATACCTAGAGCTTCTAGGAAACCCACAAAACAGCTTCAAAACAATACACATCGGAGGAACCAACGGAAAAGGCTCCACATCAGCCTACATAGCAGCCATACTGGAAGCCGCAGGATACAAGGTCGGCTTATACACGTCACCCCACCTTGAACGCTTCAATGAACGCATCAAGATAAACGGAGAAGAGATATCAGATACCGACGCAGCGCGGCTTCTGACAGAATCAAGAAGGGTGTTTGAGAAGATGATCGCATACCCGGAGCCCATGCCTCTAAGGTTCTTTGATATTCTAACCGGCGTCTGTTTCAAGTATTTTGAGGAGAACGCCGTGGATTTTGGTGTTATCGAGGTTGGTCTCGGGGGAAGACTAGACGCCACTAATGCCATAGAGCCCCTTGTCAGCGTCATCACAAATATCGGCTATGAGCATGTGAATATCCTTGGTCCGACCCTAGAGGATATCGCCTACGAGAAGGCTGGGATAATCAAACCAGATACTCCTGTTGTGACTGGTGAAAAACAGAAACACATCATCGATGTCTTTGAGAAGGTCGCAGAGGAAGAAGGCACAGAACTCATTCAAGTCTCAGAATACGCGGAGTATGAAAGAACAAGCACAAGCATAGAGGGCCAAGTGTTTAATCTTGAGACCCAACGCGATGAATACACTGGACTCAAGACTCCATTACTTGGGGTACACCAGATAACAAACGCAGTCACAGCCGTTACAACCATAGAAACACTCGAACAACACGGCATCACAATACCACGACAAGCCATCATCAAAGGCTTAAGAAACGTCTACTGGCCCGCTAGACTCGAAGTCGTGCACCATAAACCAGCAGTAATCCTCGACTGCGCCAAGGACGCGGAGGCGACGGAGGCTGTTCGCGAGACCATTAGGAGAGACCTGAATGACCGTAAAATTATCGCCGTGGTGAGTATGTCCAGTGATAAAAACATCGAGGGCATGATAGAGAACATAGCCGCTTTTGCCGAGGAGTTCATAATCACGAAGCACAGTGTCACGTATCGAGCAGCTGAGCCTGAGCGGCTTATCGCTGAGATCACCAAGTATGGGAAACCCTACAAGGTGGTGCTTGACCCTAATACAGCGTTCAGGGAAGCCTATGAGTCCGCAGACCCAGAGGATATGGTGCTTGTAATTGGGTCTGTGTATCTTGCGGGGGATGCTAGGAGATTCTACTCAGAGTATTTCTCAAAGTAAAATAGTCTGATACCCGGTCTGCCTCACTGTTTACTAGTCCACGTACCGCGTTTACCCGTTTCCTGATGTTTCTTGAGTATTGATCCCTGTTTTCTAGAGCATCTATTGTTTTTGTGTAGAGCTTGTCGAGTCCTAGGTTTAGCTCTGAGAGGTACCGGGCTGTGTTCATGTGCTCCATAAAGCCCCGTATCTTGATGTCATAGTCGATGGAGACGTGGGGTGTTCCCTGTATGGATGCGAATATGAGGCTGTGGAGTCTAAGCCCCACTAATAACGAGGATTGTCCGATTATTGACAATGCTTCCTCTGTGTCTCTTGGTCTTGGTAGGGTCTCTGGCTCATTGCGCATCAGGTTCCGGATTACTCTGATTTCCTCAAAGTCATCATCAGGGGGCACAGTATGAAAGGGCAGGAAGGCAACATGATAATCGTCCTCCAGTAGCTTATCCGCGGTTCTTGCCTGCATGTGACGTATTCTGTTGATTATGGTTTGATCTATTTGCTGATGGTAGAGCAGTCTATGGGATTGGGTTAACCTTCTAGGACAGAACAAGACTAGATTATTTTTTGTCACGGATTGAACATGGTTCAATGCGAGGGCACTGTCTCCTGTGACGGTGATTGGTTTAACAAGCTGCCCAGTTAGTGGCTGTAGTATTTGTTTGGAGGGTTTATCCCGGGTGCTGATGATTGACGCGTTTCGTAGAAGCATTCTGGTTATCTCGCGACCCATCAACGTGGTTATAGGTTTGCTACCTACGCCAAAGCATACTATTTTTCGTCTGTTTAAGGCGGGGAGTCCCATGTGTACTATTCTTGAGAGATGTCCATAATCATAGAAAGGTGTGCCACCGGTCAAAAGGTGGACATCAGCCTCCCTGAATAACTCAAGATACCGGTCCCTGTTGTGTAGTAGAGTACGTGGGCTCTCGATCTTCTCGGCTTGGACACCAGATTGAGATGTGGTGTACTCGGGGTCGGTGCTTAGGGCGATGAGTTCTGCGTCTGGTAGTCTTTGTTTGATGAGTTTCGCCACGCCGTGGAGTATAGCCTCGTCTCCTAGGTTTCTTGAGCCGAACCAGCCTCCGTAGACTAGTATCTTCAACCCGATGCCTCGGTGATCCGTGTATATTCCTCTATGTGTAGGTCTGCAACATGATCAGAGTCGTAGACTCTGGCTACGTGTCTGCGTCCATTTTTACCTTTATGTTGCCACTCATGAGAATCCATTAACCAAGCTAATCCAGCCTCATAATCATCTTCCATGACATGGTACCCGTAATCCGAGACTAGGTTATCCGGGTTCTCGCCGCTGATCACTGGTGTCTCGTTTGCTAGTGCTTCTAGGAAGCTTACTGGCAGCGCCTCCCTGATGCTGGTGTTCAGTAACGCCCATGATTTTCCTAGTATCTCCTGTTTTTCGTGTTCTGAGATGAACCCGGTTAGGGTAAGGTTTGATATGTTTCCATATTTTTCCCTGAGAGCTTGGTCTTTCTCCGGGTCATGGCTCTTGCCCATGGCTATGAAATCAATATCAGGGTATTTCTCGGCTAAACAAAGGAATAACTCGACTCGTTTCTGTGGGTCCCAACGGGCTAGGAAGCACACTGTTGGACGGGCAGCTTTCTCGGTGACCGTCTCTGGGACTGGTACCGGGTTTGGCAGATACTCTGGCACGGTTTCCAGTTTGTAGAGTTTGATGGCTTTTGGTATAAGGAAATGGGCTTGACTGTATAGGCGGTCCATCTTGCGACAGGTCTCGGCTAGTATCCTGATCTCTGCCTCGACTCTTAGTTGGTGTTTCAGGGTCCCATATTTGGGGATGACTTTTGCGATTCTCCGCCACTCATCCCAGTCATAGGGGTCCTGAAAAGTGATTATATGCTTCTTCTCGGGTTCAGCGATATACGCGGCGTAGGTATTGTAGCTCACTGCTTGGCTGTGGTAGATGTCTGCGTCTGCTTTCTGGTAGTATTTGATGGAGTCTCGTCTAGCTGAGAGCGACCCGAAGCCTGTACCTTGGTGTGGCGGGTATCCATAGACCTTGAAGCCGTCAAGGTTCTCGTACTCGTTTTGTCCCGGTCTGCGCTGTGTGACTACTGAGACGTCTATGTCTTTCTCGGCTAGCTTCTTGGCTAGGAGTCTTGTGAGGTACCCGAAGCCACCATAGGTGCCCCAGTGGAATATTTCAGGGGATACATAGCATATTTTCATGTCTCTCATCTTTCAGTTTTAGTTAAATCCTTATACCAGTTTACTTTTAGAAGTATTTGAATATTGAGGGGTCTCAGTGAGGGCTAGTCTGGTCATCCCAGTTCTAAACGAGGAACAGATACTCAGAGGGAACACAGAGACCATCATAGAGTACCTTGATGAGGCACTGGACGGCTATGAGATCATACTCGTAGAGAATGGAAGCAGTGATAATACAGAGAAAATAGCCGCACAACTATCCAGTCAATACACGAAGGTCAGAACCTTCTCGCTACCTGAGCCATGTCTCGGGGAAGCCCTCAAGACAGGGGTATCAAACGCCGTGTATGAGAAGATAGTCTATTACCCCATTGATCTATCTGTGAACCTCGACTTTATAGAGAGCAGCATCAGGCTCTTGGATACCAATGATATTGTCGTGGGAAGTAAAAGACTACGAGACGCCAAAGACAGCAGACCCACAACGCGGAGAATAGCTAGCAAGGGGTATCACCAAGCTGTAAGGTTACTGTTCAAGACCGATCTATCGGATACCACCTGTGTCAAAGCCTACAAACGAGACACAGCGATAAACTTGATGAATCTAATACCCACGGGCAGCAACGTATTCGAGACAGAGGTTCTCCTAGAGGCTCAAAAAAGAAGCCACAGGATAGCCCAGATACCTGTAAGCGTAGATGACCAGAGAGAAGGAAGACTGCCTTTGAGGTATAAGGTGGCAGGTAAGGCTCAGGATTTGGCTTCTCTGCGTATTGATGTGTTTTCATTTTCTTTGGGAGTGGTGCTGTTTCTTGTGGGCTCGTTGTGGATTGGGTATCTTTCGTTTGAGAAGCTTGTTTTCAACAGGGAGGGTTTTCTGAACCCGTATAGTTTTCTTATCTCTATGATGCTGATACTGTTCGGGGTTCAGGGAATCACTTATGGTTTGTTTGCCCGGCTCTTTTTGCAGCTTCGACACGAGATCACGGTGAATAATTCTCATAACTCTGGAAACGTTTTCAAGGAAGAAGGAAAATAGGTCCAGCAATAGGGATCAATCATGCTGGAAGACCTAACTGGTATAGTTATGGAGGAGGGTTACAAGTATGGACTCAGCCTCGTTTCGATTATTGTAATCTATTTTGTCTATAAGTCCATCATGGGGATAATCAAACGCAAAGGCACTGAACTAGGATTAGAGCCTCACATCAGAAACATACTACGCCTCATAGTCAGAGTAGTTGCCATCGTAATAGCATCCACCGTGATCATGACTATATTTGATATATCATCAGACCTCTTCGTAGGAGCCAGCGCACTAATAGGCGCAGCACTGGGCTTCGGTTCAAGTCAAACCATCAATAACGTGGTTGCCGGATTCTATGTACTCATAAGCCAGCCCTTCAAGGTGAAAGACTATGTGAAGATCGGTGATCTTGAGGGACAGGTTGAGGAGATCGCTATCAACTATACGAGCCTCTATACTCCGACGTTCAACCTACTGAAGGTACCGAATACATCGGTTACCAGCAGCAAGATTCTGAACCTCACCCATGAAGGGGTCATCAAGTACACATTCACCATGAGCTTTGGACACGATTATTCAGAGGAGGATATAAACAAGAAAGTAATTCAAGCCGCAATCAAAGATTTCTGCGACCTCTACTGTAACCTCGACTTGCGTCCACCGGAAGCATATCTTGAAGGCGCCAATAGGCTGGAGAAAATCTATCTCTTCAGGATATTCATCCCAAAAGGCGAAGCAAAGATACTCTACACATTACAACCTGAGTTAATTGAGTGTGTTATGAGGAACTTTGACAAACTCAAAGCAGCCCAATAACCGCCTCGAAACTTTCTTATTCCCAACGGCATATCTGTCTTGAAATATTCTGGTGAAACCAGTGGCAAAACCAATTTGGATATCAAGAGACTATGCGGCTTGCAGCGGATGTAGAAGATGCGAGCTTGCATGCAGCATGCACCACGAGGGCTGGATGTGGCCCGAGGCAAGCAGGGTCAGGGTTTTCATGCCTTTCCCCGGCTTGGAGGTGCCTCACCTATGTGCCCAGTGTCAAGATTATCCCTGTATCGAAGCATGCCCAGTTGATGCTTTGAGCAGTGACCCTAACACAGGTGCCGTTATTGTTGACAGAGAGAAGTGCATAAGTTGTGGAGCATGCATTAGGGCGTGCCCCGGAACCGTACCATATCTGCATCCCGGAGATAACAAGGCTACTATCTGTGATCTTTGTGGAGGAGAACCCAAGTGTGTAGAAGTCTGCACCGAGGCAGGGTACAATGCATTGACCATCGTGAACGAGGGTCCAAGCATCCACAGGAAACTATACAGCAGAGACCCAGTGGAGACAGCGAAAGACCTAGCAGTGAAGATGTTCGGTGAGAAAGGAGAGGAAGTAATAGAATGACCCCAGGTGGATACGCGGGAAAATGGCTTGACATAGACCTCACGAATAACAAGATAGAGGAGATCACTTTCCCATATGAGACACTTGAGCAATACTTCGGCGGAAGAGGTATGGCTACCAAGATACTCTGGGACCGTGTAGCTGACAAGTGGGCGGATATGGATGGACTTGACCCAGAGAACCCACTGATATTCGCAACAGGACCCATGACTGGAATCTACCCCGGTGCACGCATCTGCGTCAGCGGAAAGAGCCCAGTCAGCAACGGTGTCGTTGGATCAACGGCAGCAACCGAGTTCGCAGTAGAGATCAAAAACACAGGCTACGATGGAATCATCTTCACAGGGAAGAGCCCTGAACCAGTCTACCTATTGGTGACTGATGATGGTCCAGAGCTTGTGGATGCTAAACATCTCTGGGGACTTGATGGTGAAACCACCCTTATCAAACTCAACAAAGAAGTCAAAGAGACCCTCAAGAAACGCCACCCCAATGTTGGACTCTGGAAGGCACCGGGCTCAATGTACCTCGGACCAGCCGGAGAAAACATGGTACGAAACGCATGTGTCATGACCAAGATATGTCACGCAGCGGGCTACGGCGGCTATGGAAGCGTTATGGGTAGCAAGAACATCAAGGCGGTAGTAGCCAAGAGCAGAAACATGTTCCCCAAGGTAGATGCACCAGAAGCAGCGAAACTACTCTGGAGGAAAGCCCACGCAGAACTCATGAAAGTCAGCGACTTCAGAAGATGGGGTACAGGAGCCCTAGCCTACGGCGCTGGAGCTGGCTCAAGCAGCGAACCCATCAGGAACTGGCAAGAGGAATGGCACGACGAGACCTCCATGGGTGTCAACAGATACATGGATAGGTTCTGGGTTAAGACCAAGTGGGCTGACTTCAACTGCACAACCAACTGTATGAAGGTAAGCTGCATCAAGACAGGCCCATGGAAAGGCGATATCACAGACGTACCAGACTACGAGCTACAGGCATACTGTGGCACAAACCTTGGTATCTTTGACCCAGAAGGTAACGTCCACATCAGCACACTGATGGACAAACTAGGACACAGCGGCATCAACGGACCCAACACAATGGGATACGCAGCAGAGCTATACCAACGAGGAATACTCACAGAGGAAGACATAGGCTTCAAGCTGGAATGGGGGGACGTCGAGGCATTCGATAAACTAGCCCACATGATGGCATACCGTGAAGGAATCGGCGACATACTCGCTGAGGGCACATACCGTGCAGCGTTCAAGATCGCTGAGATGAAAGGCATGGAGCCAGAGGAACTTCTCAAGTACGCTATTCACGTCAAGGGCATCGAGATAGGAGCCCACGGTACACGAAGCGACAAGGACTATACACACGATATTTGCTACGCTGCAAGCGTACAAGGCGGAGACCACACATCAACAGCAGTAGACGGCTACAACGACATGAGCGGAGCAGTATTCTACGACAGCGCAGTCTTCTGTACCTTCACAGCACGAGGCCCAAGCCAAGCCTTGATCTTTGACTTCGCAAAAGCCATCACAGGTTATCCGATAACCCTGCACAGCTGGCGAAGTGTAACAGGTCCAAGGATCGTGACCCTACAGAAAGCACTCTTGCTGATGAGCAACATGTGGGAGCCAATCAAAGACGATGATAACCCACCAAGGTTCTACGAGCCACTACCAAGCGGACCCTATGAGGGAAAGACTACAGATCGTGAACGTGTGGACATTAGGCTTCAGGCGTACTTTGATACGCTGGGATGGGATGAGAGGGGTATTCCTAAGAAGGAGACCTTGGATCGTCTTGACCTAGGTGATGTTGAGCCATATATGGCTAAATATCGCCAATAATCCCCCATTTTCGATATGTTTTAATGTGCAATTCGTAGTTTTTTTACGATTTCCACATATTTTTATACCCTTCTGCAACATATTCTGTAAGAAATTCTGGTGAATAAATTGAATAAACCAATTTGGATATCAAGAGACTACGCCGCCTGCAGCGGATGCAGAAGATGCGAACTCGCATGTAGCATGCACCACGAAGGCTGGATGTGGCCAGAAGCAAGCCGCGTAAGGGTCTTTATGCCCTTCCCCGGCGTCGAGGTACCTCATCTTTGTGCCCAATGTCAGGATTACCCCTGCATTGAGTCATGCCCGGTGGACGCATTAAGTAGCGACCCCAATACAGGTGCGGTAATAGTTGATAGAGAAGCTTGTATCAGCTGTGGAGCATGCATCAAGGCGTGCCCCGGTTCAGTACCATATCTTCACCCAGGAGATAACAAGGCAACAATATGTGACCTCTGTGGCGGTGAACCCAAGTGCGTTGAAGTCTGTACCGAGGCAGGATACAATGCATTGACCATCGTGAACGAGGGTCCAAGCATCCACAGGAAACTCTACAGCAGAGACCCGGTGGAGACAGCCAAGGACTTGGCGGTTAAGATGTTCGGTGAGAAAGGAGAGGAGGTTATAGAATGACCCCAGGTGGATACGCGGGAAAATACCTAGAAGTAGACCTAACAAAAGACAAGATCAAGGAAGTAACCTACAGCGATAAGATGCTCAGACAATACTTTGGTGGCAGAGGACTCGCAGCCAAGGTGCTCTGGGACCATGTAGGTGAGAAATGGGGTGAACTCGATCCGTTGAGCCCCGAGAACCCCTTGAACGTCTTCACAGGACCTATGACTGGAATCTACCCGGGAAGCAGGATATGCATCAGCGGAAAGAGCCCCACAAGCATGGGAACAGTAGGATCAACAGCAGCAACAGAGCTAGCCAACGAGATGAAACAGGCGGGATATGACGGTGTTACCTTCTTCGGTAAAGCCGATAAACCAGTTTACCTGTTGATGACCGATGATGGAGCCGAGCTACGTGACGCAAGTCACCTCTGGGGACTGGATGGAGAGACTACCCTCATCAAGCTGAACAAGGAAGTCAAGGACGAATTAACAAAGCGCCACCCCAATGTGGGTCTCTGGAAAGAGCCCGGCATGGTCTATGTTGGACCTGCTGGTGAGAACATGGTGCGTAACGCAGCGGTAATTGCGAAAATATGCCACGCAGCCGGATACGGCGGATATGGAAGTCTCATGGGTAGCAAGAACCTCAAGGCAGTAGTAGCCAAGGGAAGAGGAAGCCTACCCAAAGTAGATGCACCTGAAGCAGCCAAACTCCTATGGAAACGAACCCATGAACACCTCATGGCAAGAACCGGTATGAGGAGACAAGGAACAGGCTACGCAGGGTACAGCGTCGGAGCCGATACCAGCAGCGAGCCAATACGCAACTGGCAAGAAGAATGGCATGACGAGAAGAGCTATGGTGGACCCATGTTCGAGACCAAGTTCTGGGTCAAGAAGAAGTGGGCTGACTTCAACTGCACAACCAACTGTATGAAGGTAAGCTGCATCAAGACAGGTCCATACAAAGGCGACATCACTGACATGCCAGACTATGAGCTACAGGCATACTGTGGAACCAACTTCGGAATATTCGACCCCGAAGGCAACATACACCTTAGCACTCTATGTGATAAGCTGGGACACAGTGGCATCAACGGACCAAACACAGCGGCATTCTCGGTAGAGCTACATCAACGAGGAATCTTGACTGATGAGGACTTTGGCTTCACACCCAAATGGGGTGACGTCGAGACCTTTGACAAGATACTTCATATGATGGCGAGACGTGAAAAGATCGGTGACGCATTAGCTGAGGGAACCTACAGGGCGGCTCATATCATCGCGGAGATGAAGGGCAAGAAACCAGAGGAGCTACTCAAGTACGCTGTACACGTGAAAGGCATCGAGATTGGTGCTCAC